>CAZPHK010000073.1:0-22866 GCA_964586015.1 uncultured Acidobacteriota bacterium
ACCGGGCCGGAAATTCGGCCCGGTTCCTTGACAGGCCCGGATTATTCCCCTAGCCTGACTATAAGGGACTTAAAAAGTGGACCGAAAAGTGTTTCAAATATAGTGGGATATCTTGTACGCCGCACATCTCAAGATATTGGGCTGTGCGGCTTTTTTTATTGGCAGCGGACCTCAACGCATCTTCGACATCCTTGCCGATTTTTCCGGAAGGAGGAAATAATGACTATTGAAGACGGGAAGAAAGTAAAGTTTCACTACACTCTTACTGTAGACGACCAGGTGGTTCAGTCCTCTGAAGGGCAGCAACCCCTGGCTTACACTCACGGATCGGGAGAAATCATACCCGGTCTGGCGTCTGAGCTGGAAGGAATGAACGAGGGGGAGGAAAAGAGCGTCTTTGTATCCGCTGAAAAAGCCTATGGAAAAGTGAATCCGGAAGCCTTCAAGGAAGTGCCCAGATCGTCCCTTCCGGACGGCCTGGTACCTGAAAAGGACATGATGCTTCAGGCCCATTCCCAGGAAGGGCAGGAAATCCTGGTCCGCGTATCGGACGTTAAGGAGAATTCCATCATTGTCGACTTGAACCACCCTCTTGCCGGGAAGGATCTCCAGTTTGATGTGAAGGTGGTTTCCGTCGAATAAAGACCTGTCCCCGTTTCCCGTCATCCCCGATATTCAAAGAGACGGACATGCATTCAGGGCCGGTTTTTTACTGCGGCGATACGATTAAGGACGCTGCAGGAAACCCTGGAGATATGCGGACCAGGCACAGAACCGCCGACTTTTCAGGATAACCGGCGGTTCTTATAAAGCACATTTTAATTGAACCGGGCGGTTGCGCCGCCTTCACGCGGGCGGATACGGCATTGAACCATACAATCAATGCATCGTTCTTATGTCGTAGTAATGCAGCAAATCCTCCATTTTCTTCCAAAGCTCGGAAACATCGTTAACCATGATGACCATATTGTGGTATTTGCCGTTGATATCCATCACAAAGTCTTTCAGTTCCGCTTCCTTTTTAAAGCCGATCCTTTCAAAAGCTCTCTGTGCGGATTTTTGAGTATCCATCATGGTTGCGCTCAGTTTGAGGATCCTTTTTTCCACTGCATGCGCGACAAGCTCCCGCATTAAAGCCGTGCCCAGGCCTTTCTGCTGGAATTCCCTGGAAACTACGCAACGGATTTCGGCCATATGCTTGTGCCAGCCGCGCTGACTTAAATGCAGCGTTGCGTCGCCGATAATCGCGGAATCCTTTTCCGCAACGATGGCAATGACTTTATCGAAATTCAGCTCCTCCATCCATCGGTTGATAACGTCCTTGTTGGTAACGTCCTCCTTGAGGAAAAGACGATCGTCTTTAGGCAGTGCCGCAAAAAAGGAGAGTAGTGCAGGACCGTCCTGTTTTTGAAGGGGACGGATGGAGATGCTCGTACCATCTCTTAATTTAATTGTCTTCAGGAATTGTTCCATGACGTCTTACCTCCTCAAATAAGGGACAGCTCGTAAATCCCCGCAAAGCCTGTTGTGGCTAAGATACGAAAGTCCACAAGTCCTCCGGCACGCTCTTTAAGAAATTACCGACAGGAACGACGCACTGTCTTGTTGCATTAATCCTTCGCTACGTAAACTGATTCTGATTCCGATAAACAGGGATTCTTTCCCTTAAAATCTATAAGGCCAATATACCATGGGTTTTTCCAAACAGGATGCAAATTCCGGCGGGCGGCGGCGGCGATTTATCCCGCCGGCTTCTCTCTTCTTCTTATACATCCACACAACCAAACCGGATCGGCGCGGCCGTATCTATGATAATATGCGGCCTCAATTTTAGATTTTTTATCGACAGACTCTTTGGAAAGGTGGATAAGCAGCAATGCCGCAACAACGATACCGCTGGGCCCAATGGGGCGACCTGAATGCCTTTTTCGGACTCATGCTCGATAATGTCACGAATCTTGTCATTCTTACGGGTATTCTCGTCGGTGTTTTCGGGTATCCGGCCGACAAGGTTTTCAGTCTCATGATACCCGGGACCGCGCTGGGGGTTCTCTTCGGCGATGCCCTGTATACGTGGATGGCCTTCCGCCTTGCCGGAAGGACCGGAAGGACTGACGTGACCGCGATGCCCCTGGGGCTGGATACACCCTCAACCGTCGGTATCGCCACGGCCGTGCTCGGCCCCGTTTACCTGGAAACAAAGGATGCGATCCTGACCTGGCAGGTGGGAATGGCGACGCTCATGATTATCGGCATCTTCAAGATCGTCCTTTCCTTCTTCGGCGACTGGGTCCGTTCGCATATTCCGAAAGCGGGACTTCTCGGATCTCTGGCCGGAATAGGCATTACGCTGCTGGCGTTTTTCCCGATTATGAAGATTTTCTCGGCGCCGGTTGCCGGAATCGCCGCGCTGGGAATTATCCTGTATGCCATCATCGCCGGTCATCGCCTACCTTTTAAAATACCCGGAGCATTCCTGGCCGTTGCGGTCGGTTGTCTTTTATATTATCTCATGGGCGGTTTCGGCATTCTGGGAGCGCAAAGCCCGCCGCTCTTCATTAAATTGCACCCCGCTTTTCCCATGCCCACCGTCGGTTTCATCCATGGACTAGGGTTGGCGGTTTCCTACCTGCCGATTGCTTTCCCTTTTGCCCTGATTACCATCCTGGGAGGCATCAACAACACGGAAAGCGCCCGCGTCGCGGGAGACGCCTACCGGACGCGCAGCATCCTCCTAGTTGAAGCATTCGCTACGGTCGCAGCCGCCCTCTTCGGCGGCGTCGCCCAGTCCACTCCCTATATCGGACACCCCGCCTACAAAGCGATGGGCGGGCGGGCGGCCTATACGCTGGCGACAGGCATCTTCATCGGAATCGGCGGCGCTCTCGGAATCATGTCCTTCGTTGTCGAGGCGATTCCGGAAGCCGTCATCACGCCCATTCTCCTGTTTGTGGGCATCGAGATCATTTCCCAGGCTTTCGTCGAATCCCCCCGCAAGCACGCACCGGCTGTCGCTTTCGCCATAATCCCAAGCGTCTGCTATCTCGTACTCACGTACGCCGACAGTTTACTGGACAAGCTGGATCCGTCGGTTTTAATTCCCGATTCCCTGGCGGCCGAACAGATTGTTCTGCGCGCCGCCGGCCATGGATTCATTCTTACCGCGATTCTCTGGGGCGGACTGCTCGCCGAACTCATCAACGGCAAACTCCGGAATGCGTCCATCTATTCGTTCCTTTGCGCGGCATGCACCCTGTTCGGGCTTATCCATTCCGTCGTCCCCTCCGGGGAAATCTATCTGCCCTGGCGGATCGACAGCAATTTCGTCTGGCAAATGGCGTCCGGGTATATCCTGGTAGGCGTAGGATTGACGGCAGCGTCTTACTTCTTCAAAAGAGACCCGAATGGTGCAATAGTATAGACGTTCTTGCAGCAGGATTATCCATATTCTTATTAAAGTGGCCTCATGACGCATTCGCTCCATAAAAAAATCGGCATTGCCTCCGGAATCCTGATGGCATCCGTCCTTTTAAGCCGGATTATCGGTCTTTTAAGGGAGATTGTAGTCGCCAAGATCGGCGGCGTGGAAGCCGCTGTCGGTGCGTACAATACAGCCTTCATAATCCCGAATATATTTAATCACATCATGGCCAGCGGATTCCTTTCGGTCACCTTCATACCGATTTTCTCCGCCTATCTGTCCCGCGATCGTGAAAGCGACGGATGGAAAATCTTCAATATTGTTCTGAACAGTTTCGGGATGCTGCTGCTCTTTCTGGTCGTAATCGCCATGGTTTTTACGCCGGAATTCATCGATATCGCAGCCATCGGGAATGACGATCCGGAATACCGCAGGCTGGTTGTCCGGATGACCCGCATTATCATTCCCGCCCAGTTGTTCCACCTGACCGGCGGTCTGTTTATGGCTGTTCAATACGCCAAAGAGAAGTTCCTGGTACCGGCTCTGTCGCCGCTTATTTATAACGCGGGGATAATCACAGGCGGACTCGTCTTGGGACCCTTCATCGGAATGGAAGGCTTTTGCTGGGGAGTTCTGGCCGGGGCGTTCCTGGGTCCGTTTCTTCTGCAGATGTGGGGCGCCCGCCGGGTGGGCATGCAATACAGACCGCACATCGAATTAAACAACCCGGATTTTGCACATTATCTTCGATTGACGGTGCCTCTGATGTTCGGTTTGACCATGATGTTTTCCATGGACATATTCATCACAGTCTTCGGTAACTTTATTTCACCGGGAACTGTAGCCGCACTGAATTACGCCAGAATTATAATGCTTATACCCGCCGGCCTTTTCGGACAGGCGGTGGGAACAGCCTCATTTCCCTTCATGGCCCGCCTGGTTGTAGAAAACCGGCTCATGGAAATGAACCGGATAATAAACGCCGCCCTGCGTTACCTAGCCATTGTCATTCCGATCTCGATCATGATGATCGTCGTCCGGCACGAGATGGTTCAGATCCTGTACCAGAGAGGAAAATTCGATGCCGATGCCACCACACTGACTGCCGGTATCCTGGTATTTCTTTTGCCCTGTGCGTTCGCCGTTACGTCCTATACGATTGTCGTTCGCGGGTATTATGCCATGCAAAACACCCTCTTCCCTGCCATTTTCCTCACTCTCGCCATGCTATGCAGTCTGCCGGTCTACTGGTTCGCAATGAAATGGATCGGCGCCCGGGGAATCGCCCTGGCCGTATCTTTTTCCGTAATCTTTCAGGTCATCCTCCTTTACACACTCTGGAACCGGCGAACCGGCAACAGGGAAAGCCGCAAAGTATACCTCCTTTATACCAAGATACTTCTTATCAGCGTTCCTGTCGGCATTTTTATGGAATGGTTCCGGCGCTGGGCGTTTGCCGGCCCGGAAAGCATTGGCCTTTCAAAAGCGCTCTTGACCTGCTGCACGATCGGCGGCGGGTACTGCCTGCTGTTTGTAGGCATAGGGTACCTGCTGAAAATCGAAGAGATCAAAATGCTTATACAGAAGTTCCTACAACGGAAGCCGCTTCTTTAGTAAAATACTTCCATAAAGCACGCCCGGGTGACTGTTTAAAAATGAATCGGCGGAGTTCATAAATCATGCTTAAAGAGCGTGAAGAGACCGAACGGCTTCTTCGAGAAATCGAGGCTCTCCGGTCGCGGGTAACATCCCTGGAAAACAAAGACACTCCGGATTCAGGGCAGGCGGACAAGCGTACCGGTCCGCCGTCCGATGCGGCCGGGGGAAAACCGGATGTCCGGACACTTGAGGAAAGAGAACGGACCAGCAGGGCGCTGCTGAATGCGACGGCCGATTCCGTGCTCATGATCGACGAAAACGGCCTCATTATCGATGCGAACGACAACCTGGCCGCATCTCTGGGAAAATCCCGGGAAAGCCTGATCGGTACCGTCATCTACGATTATTTTCCTGCCGAGATAGCGGAACAAAGAAAAGCGCGGGAACTGGAGGCCGCCCGGGACAAAAAACTGGTCCGCTTTGAGGATTTCCGGGACGGACGCTGGCTGGAGAACAGCGTTTACCCGATATTCGATTCTCACGGGGAACTGGTTCAATTCGCTATTTTCTCACACGACATTACCCACAGAAAACAGATAGAGCATGCACTGAAGCAGGAACGCGACAAAACAGGCACTTACCTGGAACTGGCGGAAGTCATACTGATGGCGCTGGATAAGAATGGATGCATAACGCTGATTAACAGGAAAGGATGCCATATTCTTGGATACCCGCAACACCGGTTAATCGGAAAAAACTTTTTTGATACATTCATTCCCGATCCCATAAAACCCAAAATTAAGGATGTCTTCCGGAACATCCTGGAAGAAAACGCCCCGTTTCAGGAATATTATGAAAATCCAATCCTGACAAAATCGGGGGAGGAGAAAATCATTGCCTGGCACAACAGGGCATTAAGGAATGAAATCGGGCAAATCACAGGCACCCTAAGTTCCGGAGAAGACATTACCCAGCGAAAGACGGCGGAAAAAGCGCTCCTGGAAAGCGAGCGATACTACAGAACCCTCTTCGAATCGGC
Organism: uncultured Acidobacteriota bacterium; assembly: GCA_964586015.1. Taxonomy (GTDB): domain Bacteria; phylum Acidobacteriota; class UBA6911; order UBA6911; family UBA6911; genus UBA6911. The sequence goes on from CAZPHK010000073.1 coordinate 6,060, forward strand.
AAGCGACGCCGTCTTCATAGTGGAAGAAAATAATTTCCTCGAGTGCAATCAGAAGGGTTTAACGCTTTTCGGCTGTACCCCGGAGCAGATACTGGGGAAAACTCCGGCGGATTTTTCCCCGCCCTATCAGCCCGACGGCCAGAATTCAGAAGAAAAAGCCGAACGCATAATGGTGGAAGTCCGCAACGGCATCCCACAGTCTTTCGAATGGCGACATAAAAGACTTGACGGCGTACTGTTTGACGCGGAAGTAAACCTGGATCCCCTGAATATCGCGGACCGTAAACGATTCATCGCCATTGTCCGGGATATCACGGAACGTAAGAAAGCGGAAGAATCCCTGAATAACGCCCTGGCTGAAGTCCGCCGGATGAAGGAAGCGGCGGAAGCGGAAAACATATATCTTTACAAAGAAATCCAGATGGCGCATCTCCACGGGGATTTCATCGGTCAGAGTGAATCCATAAAATCGGTCCTGTCGCTGGCCGAACAGGTGGCCGGAACCGATTCGACCGTGCTGATTCTCGGAGAAACCGGCACCGGAAAGGAATTGCTGGCCAGGGCGATTCACAACATGAGTACCCGGAGAGAGCACCCGTTGGTTACCGTAAACTGTGCCGCCATCCCCGGCGCACTGGTAGAGAGTGAGCTGTTCGGCAAAGAAAAAGGAGCCTTTACAGGAGCCGTCGCCCGGCAGATCGGCCGCTTCGAAATTGCCGACAGCTCCACGATTTTCCTGGATGAAATCGGGGAATTATCCCTGGAAATACAGGCCAAGCTCCTTCGGGTCATCCAGGAAGGGCAGATTGAGCGATTGGGAAGCGCCCGGACAATCGGCGTTGATGTGCGGATTATTGCCGCTACAAACAAGAATCTGGACCGTGAAGTTCAAAAGGAAAACTTCCGCCGGGACCTTTTTTACCGTCTTAATGTCTTTCCGATTCACATTCCGCCCCTGCGGGAGCGGAAGGAGGACATCCCAACCCTGGTTTGGAGTTTTGTGGATGAAATGGGCGGGAAAATGGGCAAGAGAATTGAGAAGATACCACAGCAAAGTATTGATGCGCTGCAGAATCACGACTGGCCGGGCAATATCCGGGAACTGCGCAATGTAGTGGAGCGCGCCATGATTCTTTCAGACGACGCCACCCTGCGGATTCCTCCCTTGTCAGGAAAAACGGATACACCCTCGGAAAATGTAACTATAGCCGAAGTCGAACGACAACATATAATCGAGGTACTGCAACAGACCGGTTGGCGGGTGCGTGGAAAAGGCGGAGCCGCCGAAATACTCGACATCAAACCAACCACGCTCGAATCCCGCATGCAGAAACTTCACATAACCCGGCCGGACAAAAACCACGATATATCGTAGGGGCGTCCGAAATATCGTAGAATTGCTAATGGGCCAAAGTAGGATCTCCGGATTCCCGATTAATGTAAGTTTCTTTTCATAAACAATTTACAAGGAATTCAAGGAAATCTCTTTATTGGCACGGATCGTGCTTTATATAAAGCAAATACGAAGTCACCTAAGGTGGTTGTCGGTTCGTTGTCCGGCTTTATCGGTGTTTTGATCGAATCGAGGACCACCTTTCCTTTTTTTAGGGGGGAAGCAGCCGTCGGAAATGGTTTCGTCGACGGGCGGATCGGAATGCTTGAATTGAATAATAAAACGGCACCCCGGAAAAACAGCGAAAAGCTGCAGTTACAAATTGATGAACTGACGGCAGAACTGGAAAATACACGGCTTGTGCTATGGAATGAAGTGGACAAGCGCCGGAAGGCGGAACAGGCGCTGCATGAACTGGAAGAGATGCACTATCGCATCCTCGAAGCGATTGACTTTGGAATTCTGATCTTAGACCGGGACGGCAATATAATTGAAACAAACAGCGGCATGGAACAAATGACCGGCTATTCCACGGAAGAACTATGTAAAAAAGGACTTATCGCATTTTCGACGAACCGGGATCACCGCCGGGAACTGCGCCGGATATTTTCATCCCCGGACAGTGTCCGGAATATGCAGATTCCCCTGAAACGCAAAAACGACACAATCTGTATCGTGACATTGAATATAAACCGGACAGAACTGAAGGGACGGAAAGTTATGATCGCCAGGGTCCAGGACATCGCCGCATGGAAGAATTCCGAAAAAACTCTTCAGGAATCCATGAATTACAAGCGTCTTGAAAAACGGTTCCCGCAGGCCCGGAAAAAGGTAAAATAAAGAGAGCCGGGTTGGGATTGTCTGCCGCCTACAGGATAGTCGAACAAAGTGCGGCAGCAATCCGAAATAACCACAGCGAAATATCGGGAGAATCCCTTGCCTAAGATACGCTTATTGATCGTCGATGACGAGATCCTCCTCCTGGATCTGATGGCCCGCACCTTCAGATCGATCGAGAGCATCGATCTCATAGGCTCGGCGGGAAGCGGGCGGGAAGCTATTAGGATTGCACTCGAGACCAAGCCCGACATCATCCTGATGGACGTTGACATGTACGATATCAACGGAATCGAGGCGACCCGCAGGATACTGTCCGATCTTCCCGATACCAGTATTATCGCGTTATCCGGTCACGACGATCGGGGTTTCGTCGAGCGGATGTTTAAAGCGGGCGCCGTGGGCTACGTATTAAAAAACAGCAAACTCGAGGAAGTGGTTGCCGCAATTCAAACGGTGTCGGACCATAAGAATTACATAAGCCCATCGATAACCCGCACTCTCATCGACGCTTACATCCGGCAGCCTTCGAAGCAACATCTGGTTACCGAAAGGGAGAAACAAATCCTTCAACTGCTGCATCACGGCAAGAGGATGAAAGAAATCGCATTCGAGCTGAACATCAGCGTAAAAACCGCATACACACACCGCCAGAATCTCATGCATAAGCTGGGCGCAGATACGATCGTGGACCTGTTCAGGATCGGGAGGACAAAAGGCCTTCTGCACACGGACTAGTGTCCCGTCCCGGCAGAAGTTTTGTTGGAAATACGGACTGGAATCGTAATAGCGGTCATTATTTCTCCTCAAGCAGGGACTTTTTCTTATATCTTCTCAGAATTTTCGAAGATTAATCCATCGGATATTTGCCTATTCAGAACCATGAAGGGAATCCCGATAATTACAGTGTTTAATCGGATGGCGGTTAACGGGGCAAGGCACGACTAATTCGTTGAATTATCAATAGGATATCGAGATGGATGACGGATCCGTAAAACCGAAGAAAAAATGGGAAAAACCGCAGCTTATAGTTCTGGTCAGAAGCCGGCCGGAAGAAGCGGTATTGCTGGCATGCAAAGGAGGCGGCCAGCAGTCCGCCGTTGCCAAGACCAGTAAAAACCTCTGTTTCAATCAGATCAAAGGCTCCTGCCCTACCGTCTGCAATGAAAATTTTCCATCCTGAAAAGGCCTGTACAGGATAAGCAAGGATCCGGAGATTTCAGGACACTCCGGGCCGGATCCATAGGAAGAAGAAGCCTTCGGGCGCCTGTTGGCCCTGCTCCTTACTTCCCGCCGGCACAAAAACTCCGAAGTATTTTTAACCCGCATATGCCATAAAGATTTCTTCTTCCAGTCATTAGTATTAATTTAGTTTATATTTGATTGACGTTTCAGTAGATTAATATATACTTCGGGGTGTTGCCCAGGTTGTCTATATATTTGACGCATGGCCGGATTTTTATATACTTCAAAAGTTCTATCGTTTACTCGGACGGCATTTTTTGAATCGGTTTTGATGCTTCAGATTCGAAGAATTAGCCCGCGTGCGGGCTTAGAGAGGAACTCCCATGAGTTATTACCTTGCAACTCAACAGAACATAACAAATTGGATAAGGGGAATGGCTTCCGAAAACCCGGTATATTTCCCGGAGAAATACGGACATGCAAGCTACCGCTTCGCGGAAGTCAAAGCCGATTCCGAGATTCAGTTCGAGCATTACACGCCTACGGTTTTACCGCCTGTCAAGCTGCTCATTCCGGCACGGGAAGAGCTGCTAAGCTTTAGAAAGCATGCAGACGGCCATACGGAGATAAATCCGACTCTTGATGAATCCTTTCGCGTGATAGCCGGTATTCGGCCTTGCGACCTGAAGGGAATTTTCCTGATCGATCTTTTTTTCAGGGAAGGAGTGCCCGACGCGTATTATCTGGCGCGACGCGAGAATACGGCCCTGATCGGCTGGACATGCACAAAACCCTGCGATTCGCGGGTTTTCTGCGCAGCGGTGGATTCCCTGCACCACACCGAAGGCGCGGACATTCTTATTACCCCTCTGAAAAACGGCGATCTGCTGCTGGAAGTGAAAACGAAGCTTGGAGAGAAGCTGGCGGCCGGAACCGATTGGCGGCCTTGCGACGACGGGCCTGCCAAAAAAGTGGGTGCGGTCGCGGCCATGCCGGAGCCGTTCGGGCGCACGTTCCCGGTAACAGTTCAGGATATTTTTAAAAATGTCGCTGAAAAATGGAAAAGCCCTATCTGGGACAAACATGTCGAACGCTGTTTCTCCTGCGGCACCTGCAACCTGGTTTGTCCTACCTGTTACTGTTTCGATGTAAGCGACGATCTGAATCTGGACGTGGCATCGGGCAACCGGACCAGAACCTGGGACGGCTGCATGTTGCCCCACTTCGCCGTAGTCGGCGGCGGACATAATTTCCGCCCCGATCCGGCGGCAAGGCAACGCCATCGGGTCAAACGAAAATTCGAATACCTGCCGGAAAAATTCGGCCACGGGGCGGTCTGCGTCGGTTGCGGGAGATGCGGCCGGCAATGCACGGCCAAAATCGATATATACGATATTGTCGCCGATTTGATAAATGAAGGAGAACGATCATGAACAGCGCTGCATCCCAATACGATCGGATTGCCAGAGAGACCTTTCTTCCGCAGATCGGCAAAATTGCTGAAATTGCCGACATGACCGCCAAGGACAGGTTTTTCCGAGTTGAGCTCGAAAAACCGCTGGGGCACCGCCCGGGACAGTTCGTTATGGTTTCCGTCCTCGGTTTGGGCGAGGCCCCCATTTCCATCAGCAACGGCCCTACGCAGGACAACATCCTGGAAATGGTTATTCGACGGATAGGCCGGTTGACCCAGGCGATCCATGAATTGAAAGCCGGGGACCAGATGGGAATCCGCGGTCCCTACGGATCCGGCTTTAACATGGATGATTTCTATGACCGCGATGTACTGTTTGTGGCCGGTGGGCTCGGACTCGTGCCGCTTCGGTCCCTGATTATACCGGTCCTTTCGGAACGGGGCCGTTTCGGCGACATCACCCTGATTTCCGGTTGCCGCAACCCGGCCGAGGAGCTGTACCGCGATCAGCTCGAGACGTGGACGACAGACGCGGGAATGGACGTAATCAGGCTCGTGGACAGTACGGAAAACATGCCGTGGAAATTCGGTACCGGACTTGTCACGGAACCCATTCCTAAAATGGAAATGGATGCGGGAAAGATCATCGCCGCCTTATGCGGCCCCCCGGTTATGTACAAATTCGTTATCAAGACGCTCATGTCCCGGGGCGTCAGGGACAACCAGATATTCGTCGATCTCGAGCGGCGCATGAAATGCGGGGTGGGCAAATGCGGACACTGCCAGATCAATAACATTTACTGCTGTCAGGACGGGCCGGTATTCCGGTTCTCCGATCTTTCAGCCATACCGGAGGCGCTTCAATGAAACCCAAGGTGGCATTTTTTGACTTCGCCAGCTGCGAGGGATGCCAGCTGGCCATCCTCAACTGCGAGGACATTCTGCTCGATATCCTTAATCTCGTTAATCTCGTGGAATTCCGCGAAGCAATCTCCGAAAAGGCGCCGCGCTACGATATCGCTTTCGTAGAGGGAAGCATTCACCGCGACGAGGACATAGAACGACTCCAGAACCTGCGAGCCCGGACTACCGTCCTGGTTGCCCTGGGAGCCTGCGCCTGCAACGGCAACGTTCAGGCCCGTTCCAACTTCGTGGCGCCCGCCGTCAACTATGAGAAAGTATACGGAGAGGAGGCCCGGAACCAGGTTCAGGTGGATGCTGATTTCTGGTCGCTCTGGTCGCATACGCGCGTAAGGCCCCTGGACGCTATTGTGAAGGTCGATGCATACCTGAGAGGCTGCCCGGTCGTACCAAGGGAATTCCTCCATCTGGTGAAATCCATGCTGCACGGTACCACGCCGAACTTCCCTCCCGATGCCGTATGCGTGGAATGCAAGAAAAACGGAAACGAGTGTGTCCTGGAACGCGGGGACACCTGCATGGGACCGATAACCTGGGGCGGGTGCAACAGCATCTGCGTCAACAACGGGTATGTATGTGACGGCTGCCGCGGAACGCTTCCCCACGCCAACATCGAATCCCATATAACCCTGATGCGGGAACACAATATAAAAGACGAGGATATCCGAAGCCGATACCGGCTTTTCCTGGGTGCCGAACCTATTGGCAGAGGAGTCTGAAAATGGATTTGAAAGAAAAAACATACAAAATAGACGTCAAGCATGTTACCCGCGTGGAAGGACATGGACGGATCATTGTCAGCACCAGTGAAGGGGCCGTCAAGGAAGTAAAACTGTCCATCACGGAAGCCAACCGTTTTTTTGAAAGTTTCGTCAAGGGGATGCACCCGGCAGAGGTTCCCTGGATAGTCAGCCGCATCTGCGGAATATGCTGCGTGGGGCACCAAATGACGGCCACCAAGGCTGTAGAAGCGGCACTCGGGATTGAAGTCAGTCCCCAGACCGTCCTTCTGCGCAAACTCCTGACGGAATCCCAGTTTCTGCAGAGCCATTTACTGCACGTGTATTTCCTGGCGGTGCCCGATTATCTTGGCGTCCAGAGCGTATTACCGCTGGCAAAAACACACCCCGAGGTCGTAAAGAGGGCGCTCCGGCTTAAAAAATTGTCCAACGACTATACCACCGTGTTCGGCGGCCGCATGCTGCACCCCATGGCCAACACCCTGAAAGGCTGGCGCAAACTGCCGGACCTGGATGCAATTGCCGCGCTTAAAGAGCGCATGCTGGATGCGATCCCGGATCTGGAAGAGACCATCGGTGTAGTTAAAACCCTTAAGATTCCTCCCTATGAAAGAGAGACGGAATTTGTTTCGCTCAAACATCCGGATGAATACGCCCTTTATGATGGAGATGTTTACAGCTCCGATACAAAATCCTCGGTACCCGTCGAACAGTACCGGGAAGTTACGAACGAATTCACTGTCCCGCATTCCACGACGAAATGGTCGAAGTGGCATCGAGACTCCTACTTTGTCGGGGCCCTGGCAAGGGTAAACAACAACTTCGACCAGCTTCTTCCCGAAGCGAAACAGGCGGCGGAAGAACTGGGATTGAAAGTGCCCTGCTACAATCCGTACATGAACAACGTGGCCCAGGTGGTGGAAGTCGTGCACTGCGCCTACAACAGCGTCCGGATGCTGGACGAAGTGCTGGGAGGCGGGCTGAAAGCCGAGGACATCACCTGCCCGGTGAAGGCGGGCCACGGTATAGCATCGTGCGAAGTGCCGAGGGGCATACTTTTTCACGACTATACGTTCGATGAAAACGGCCGCTGCATCGACGCCAACGCCGTGATCCCCACCAGCCAGAACATTAACAACGTCGAGCAGGATATGAAGGCGTTTGTACCCGAGATGCTCCCCGATATGTCTCAGGATGAGCTCACGCTTCATATGGAGATGCTGCTGAGGGCTTACGATCCCTGCATTTCCTGTTCCGTGCATATGTTGGACGTGGAATTTGTCGACTAATTTTTCGTCATCACCGGCGGATTCGGACTGGCTGATTGTAGGAGTGGGAACGCCGGCAAGCGGCGACGATGAGATCGGTCTCTCTCTGGTCCGGGCTCTGTCCCGGCAGGAGGAATTTACCGGGCGCTGCATATTGCTGGAGTGCGCCGATGCCGCCACGGTGGCTTCATCTCTTCTGGAATGGCAAAAACCTGTAGTGCTGGTGGATGCCGCCGATATGGGTCTCACCCCCGGGGAATACAGATTTTTCCCGGACGGCAGTGCGTCTATTGCCATAAAAGACAGTTCCGTTTCAACGCACGGACTGGGACTGGCGGATGGATTGGAACTTGCCAAAACACTGGGCTATAATCGAGCAGTGCGCATTTTCGGCGTTCAGCCTTTCGATGTCTCACCGAAACAGGGGCTGACTCCGAAAATGTCGGAGCTCTTTCCTTCAATCCTTACCGCCCTGAACAAAGCATGTTCCCGGCTGCAACACTAAGGTGCGGATGATGCCGCGCAGGTTAAAATCGTTTACTTGTAAAGGCGGATCATGGTAAATGATAGCCCCGTGACAAGGAAGAAACATTCCTTTTTCTATAATTGGGGCTCCGTAACCACTATCATTCCGGACATCAGATCCCAGGAACTGGCTGCGCGTGCAACCTGGTTTATCAACATGCGGTGGCTGGCCATCCTGGCCTGTGCCGTCGGCGCCGTCATCGCGATGACTGGTATTGTTCCGGCCGATGTCAATCCATTCGATTTTGTCATTACCATCGCATTTCTGTCCTTTACAAATCTGATATATACGAAAATCGGACGCGACCTGGTGGGCGACCAGACGCGCCGCAGGGAGTTGCAGCGTCTCCTTCTGTGGCAGATGTTCGGTGATTTCACCGCATTATGCTTTCTCACCTATTCGCTTGGCTGTATTGAAACGCCGATGGGCGCGCTATTCATGGCTCATATTATCCTGGCCACATTGCTGTTTTCCCGCTGGCGGTCCCTGATGATAGCGGCAGCAGGCTGGGCGTTCGCATCCGCGCCCCTTTTACTGGAGTTGGCCGGGATCATTCCCGTTCAGAGTATTTTCAAAAGTGAGTTCCGGCAGGCAGTCAGCCACGACTTCGGGATTACGCTGGGATTCGTGCTGGCAAGCGGCGGGGTTTACCTGTTCTGCTGGTATCTGGTGAGCGAGATCAGTTCAAGTTTGAAACTGAGAGAGCGGCAACTCGAAGATGCCCATCAGATGCTGATAAAAATAGACAAGGAAAAAACGCAGTCGACGCTTCTCGCCACTCATGAACTCAAGGCCCCTTTCGCGGCCATAAAAAGTTACGTGTACACGCTGCGGGACGGCTATTGCGGAGAGCTTCCGGAAAAAGCCCACAGCGTCATCCTCCGAATCGGGGACCGGTGCGACCAGATCACGAACAGAATTACGGATATCATTCACCTGAGCAATCTGAGAACCCTTGTGGTAACCGAGATGAATCTGGTTCCCGTCGACCTGATTTCGGTTCTGTCGGAAGAGGCCAGGGAAGGGACCCTCATCGGAGAGCCCCGTAAAATAAAGATCATCAATCTTACGGAAAATCATCCTCCTATCCGCATCATGGGATCCTACGAGCACCTGAAAACCCTCTTTTCCAACCTGATTCAGAATGCAATTCATTATTCCAATGAAAACACCGGTCGCGTGGTTATTTCCGTGGAGACTTCACCCGGAAAGGCGGAGGTGTCGGTTCAGGACAACGGCATCGGCATTCCCAAAGAAGCTTTGGACAAAATTTTCAACGACCACTTCCGAAGTAAAAATGCCGTAGAACATCACGCGGGAGGCACAGGGCTGGGGCTCTCTATCGTAAAGGAAATCGTAGTTCTCCATGGAGCAACCATCCAGGTGGAAAGCATCGTTGGCAGAGGAAGCAGCTTCACAGTAAGATTTAACACAATAGAAGGAACGCAGGAGAACATGAATTATGGCAAAAATACTCATAGTGGATGACGATCTGGACATTATAGACAGTCTGAAAATGATTCTGGAATCCAACGGACACCAGGTATCGGTGAAAACGGACACGGATGACCTTGTTGAAAGCATCCATAAGGTGGGTCCGGACCTGATTATCCTTGATATAATCTTTCCCGAAGATCCCAACGCCGGTTTTACCGCAGCACGCACACTACACAAGACGGACGAGGTTAAAAAGATACCGGTTCTGCTTTTAAGCGCGGTCAATCAACAGAGCAATATGTCTTTCGGTTTTTCCGAATCCGATATCAGCGAAGATTTCATGCCGGTAAAGGGTTTTATCGAGAAACCGGTGGAACCCTCCGTCCTTCTGTCGAAGGTGAAAGAGCTTCTGGGAAATGCTTGATCCCGGCGTGCACTTTATTCAGGGATTTACCGGGGCAGCGCCAGAATTACCTATAACCCGACAGCCTGAACCCACACCTTGCGGGACCGGGGACCGTCGAACTCGCAAAAGTACACACCCTGCCAGGTACCCAGCTGCAGCCGGCCGTCTTCAACAATAATCTGGACGGAAGAACCCATCATGCTCGCTTTGACATGAGCAGCGGCGTTCCCTTCGGAATGGCTGTACGCCGCCTGCCAGGGGACGGCTTTTTCCAAAGCATCCGCAATATCCGCCGTTACGTCGGGATCCGCGTTTTCATTAATCGTCACACCTGCCGTGGTATGGGGTACGAAAACGGTTACAACTCCATTCTGAATCCCGAAATCGGACAATGAGGATTGTATTTCCCGGGTAATGTCCCGGAATTGCGTATGGTTCTGCGTGCGAACTGCAAAAGACCTCATCTATCCCTCCTCCCTCTCAACCCGCATTTTTCACGGGAATTATGGCTGCCCTCGATAAAGGAACGCCAGGCTGCGCTGCGCCCCTTTCATGTTTGACAAAAAAGCTGCGAATCTTATTTTAATATTATGGACTTTAACCCGCATTTCTCACGAGGTTTCGTAGCGAGGCGGTGCAGAGGGCTGTGGATACAAGGCGCGCGACCGAAGACCCCGCAGGCGTACTTGAACAGTACGTCGAGGAGTCTGAGGGAGTGCAACGCAGTAGACATAGTCCTCTGTGCCGCCGCAGTAGAAACTTTGTGAGAAATGCGGGTTAATGGATCCGGGTCAACGGACTGTTCCCGTGAACAGGCAATTCTTCCTTAACGGAGGGCACGGTAAAATGCAAAAGAACGGTTACTCATCTTTGAGAGACTCCCTCCGGAACAGGGGCAGCTTTACCAGAATCGACGAACAGGACGACGCTCTTTTCTATTCCAGAGACAGGCTTGTACCCCATCTGGATTCCCTGGCGCTGGATACCATCGTTGATTTGATCGACAGGCTGGTCGTTGAAGAGAATCCCACAATACTCGATCTGATGGCGAGCTGGGATTCTCACATTCCCGCCCGTCTGCAATCCTGCAGAATTATCGGCCTCGGTATGAATGAAACAGAACTGAAAAAGAACAGGGCTCTTTCAGATTACGTTGTCCACGACCTTAACCGGGACTGCAGAATTCCTTTTCCGGACCGGTCTTTTGACGTAGTCCTCAATACCGTCTCGGTTGATTACCTGGCGAATCCCGTTGAGGTGTTCCGTGAAGCAGGGAGGATTCTGAAACCCGGGGGTATGTTTCTGGTAATTTTTTCCAACCGCATGTTTCCCGAAAAAGCCGTAAAGATCTGGCGGGAATCGAGTGAAGAAGAACGGATCCTGCTTGTAGAAGATTTCCTGCGGGAAACCGGTTCGTTCCATCCAACCGAGACTTTTGTTTCCAAAGGACGCCCCCGTCCCGGCGACGACAAGTATGCCTGCCTGGGAACGCCCAGTGATCCGGTTTATGCCGTATACGCGGAAAAACAGGGCAAAATTGCCGCCTTAAAATCCCGTCCCCCAATGCGCACAAGCAGGAAAGTCCAAGAGAATGAAGATATCCTGAAAGCAAAAAAAAGGGAAATTCACGAAACGCTTCGATGCCCCTACTGCAATGAGAAAATGAATAAATGGGCCGTTCCCGAAAATCCTTTCGAGGCAACCTGGGAAAACGAGTATTTATATATCTGTTTCAACGACAACTGCCCCTACTATGTGCGCGGATGGGATCATGTTTACAGAACGACATCCCGGATAGCTTCCTATCGGCTCATGTACAACCAGGAGAAGGATATCTGCTCTCCGATTCCCGTTCCAAGCCCGAAAGCGCTTCGGGAAAGCATCATGGATTAAGATTATTTTCGTGAATCGGGATTACTTCACTTCGCAATAGTATCATGCCCCCGAAAAAACGATACCTTTCCTGAGATCAGGAATCCGGATCTGTCCCTGCCGTGAGAGAGGGGGGTTTAGTATAATTATGAAATTCTTCGGAATGTCTTTCGTAGGAAAGACATGATTGCGACAGCGGAATCGCCCATGCCAACCGAACTGGATTTTACGGACATCTATCGCGAGCATTACCGCAAGGTTTTCAACCTCTGCGCCTATCTGTTGAACTCCGGGGATGCCGCTGAAGATGCTTCCCAGGAAGTTTTTATGCGCGTCCAACGCAAAATAGATACGTACAATCCGGAATTTTCTCTTTCCAACTGGATTTTGAAGATAGCGAGCAATTATTGCGTGGATTTACTCAGGAAGCGTGGGAAGGAAAAACGCCTGTTCGCGCCGGACACATCGGAATCTCTGGATCCTTCTTCGGACAAGCCCAGTCCACTGCGGAACATTCTGACCTCCGAGAAGGGAAAAAGAGTCCGGCGCGCCATCGCATCCTTGAACGAAAAATTTAGAACCCCCCTGATCCTGGCTTTCTACAACGACTTCACCTACGACGAAATTGCCGAAAGCATGGGCATTCCAAGAAACACCGTAGCCACGCTTCTCTTTCGCGGCAAGCAGCAATTGAGGGAGAAGCTCAAGAAGGAGAATTACCATGATTTGCCCCGATGATTTTACTCTTTCCCAGTATGCGGACGGAGAACTGCCGGAGGACGAAGCCAGGAAACTGGTCGCACATTTTGGCTCCTGCGCCGTTTGCCGGAAACGGGCACGGGCTTTCGAAGCCGAAAACCGGCTTCTTGCGGAAAGCCTGCAGGAGATCGAACTGTGGCAGCCGGAGCAGGAAACTGTCCGGCGAAAAATTCCGGGGATCGCCTGGATCAGCAGCCTGGCGTTCCCTTTGTTCGCGATCGCGGTTCTTTTGCGAACAGGAATCGATTTTATACTGGACAAAAAACTGCCTTCGGTACCGGACTGGCTGCACCCGTTCAGCCTGTCGGGATTCCTGAATCTGATTTCCACCGGGTTTTTCTACTTCCTGGAGAAAGGAAGGGGCATTATGACCGCATTTATTAACGATGTCAGCACTGTCATTTTAAGTCTGTTGGTGCTGGCACTGCTGGTTGTAATGATCCGGAGAACCAGGATAGTGACCGCCATGGTTTCTCTCGTGGCCATGATGCTGGTTACCGTCCTTCCCGGCCGGGCCGTAGAAATCCGGAAAGTCAATCCAAAGGAAGGAATTCGTATTATTTCCATTGCAGCGGATGAAACCATAGACGACACCCTGATCGTATTCGCCGACGAGGTCGATGTCCGGGGAACCATTACCGGCGACCTCATCGCTTTCGCGCGCCGAATCAACATTCCGGGTGCAGTCCATGGAAACGTCATTACATTCGGGCAGAATGTCTATGTTACCGGAACGGTCGGAGGCGATATCTTCGGTTTCGCCCAGACACTTCAGGCAAAAGGAGATATTGCGAAAAATCTCTGGGCATTTGCATCGGATATCGCGATTGATACAGACGGGAAATTGGGACAAAACGCCACTATTTTTGGTGCAAATGTAAATGTGGACGGCGAGGTAGGCCGTGATTTCACAGCCTATGCAGGGACGCTGTCCTGGAGTGGAAAAGTCGGCCGCAACCTGAATTTCCACGGCGGGCAGCTGACCGTTCAGCCTTCTTCGACAATCGGCCGGGATCTCCATGCATGGGTGCCGCGGGAAGAAAATGCACAGATTGATCCGAATGCAAAAATTCAGGGTGAAACCAAGGTGGAATTGGTAAAGAGGGAAGAGGGCAGCAAGTATTTGACGATCGGTTTCTATTTCGGCCAGTTCCTCCGGATTGTCGGAGCGTTCCTGGCGGGACTGCTCCTGTTCTGGCTGCTTCCGGGACTGAAGCGCGCCCCACTCTCCAGCGGACTAGGCCTGCTGGCGTCAGGCGGCATCGGTTTTCTGGCGGCCGTCGCCACGCCGGTCGCCGTAATCATTCTGGCGATCACGGTTATCGGACTTCCCATCGCCCTGGTAACGCTGTCTTTCTGGCTGCTGGCACTCTATCTTTCCAAGATTGTCATCGCAAGATATATCGGAAGCATTCTGCTGGGAAACGGAAACGACACCATGGGTTCGACGGCTTTATCCCTGCTCATTGGAATTACCATTATTGTCGTTGCGATAAATCTCCCCTTTATCGGCGGCATCCTCAATATTCTTTTGATGCTGATCGGTCTTGGAGCTTTTCTGATCACGGCTTACCGGATGTTCCGGGGGCGCAATGAAACGGAACAGGTACAGGCAACGGCATCCTGACCCGCTTTTCTCACAAGGTCGAACACAAGGTTCGCGGTTGCTCTGTCGGCGAGGCCGGAATGAGGGCGAACACATTTGTCCGGCGTAGCCCGCAGGGCGAAGCCGGAAGGTTCGCCCCTACCTCTCTATCGCACCGGTTATCAATCAAACCAGGTAATCTCATAAATATCTATGAAGCCTGTCTCTTTTTTGGCGCCTCCATGTGTCTTTAATCTAAAAAGCTGGAATACAGGAGGCTTTCATGCATATCAGAAATTTTCTTTCCGTCGCAGTCTGTATCGGTTCCATTATTTTCAGCGGATGCTTCGAACGCAGGGAAGAAATCACCATTAATGAAAAAGGAAATACGTTTATTCACACTTTATTCGGCGGAGATGCGGAAGAAGCCCCGCAGGCCTCCGAACTGCCGAACAAAGGGCCGTGGAAGATCAACAAGTGGGAAACAACAACAGATAAAGAAGGCAAAACCGAGCTGGATATTGACGCGGAAATGAATATTCCCTACGGAGAAACGCTGCCCGACCGCTACAATCTGGACAATAAAAACGAAGAAGGATTAAGATTCCCGAGCGCGGTCAAATCATACAGAAAAGGCGACCGGACCTTTTATGAATTCACCCGCCGGTACCAGCCGAGAAAATACAACAGGTACGAAGTATTTTATGAACAAGTAGACAAAAACCTGGAGGAAAAAATATTCGAAAAAGGTATTTTCAATGCTCCCTTACAGGAACAGGTCCAATACTTGAATCAGTTAGTACCGGCCTTTCGGTTATCCCAGCTGCGTTATATTTACGATGTTCTCGGTCTTATGGTTTTTAACGGCGCTATCTCTCAGGACTTGAGAAAAAATATAATAGACAGCGCCCGTGAAAGGATAGGCGCGGACTTTACTCCGGAAAGGTTCAAGGAGATTCTGGCACGCGTCGATGAAAAAACGATTGCCGGTGAAATGGACCGGATGGCAAAGGAAGTGGACCGGATATTCACCTCGGTTTTCAGGGAACATGTTCAAGCCGACGAAAGCGGATTGCTGCATACGTTCACGGAATTGCTCGATAAGGAACGCCGTGCCCGTACAGTCACGGACAACATCTACGGGCAATCATTTGAAATTGCTCTTAAAATGCCGGGCCAGATTATTGTCTCCAACGGCATCTTCGACGGAGAGGCTCTGGGAACCGTTTCCTGGCAATTTTCCGGAAGCGATCTCAACGACCGGGAATACGTTCTGCACGCCGTATCTGTTGCCGACAACTAACGGCCGCGGATAATCCTATGCATTCAGACATTTCCAAGCTTGTCGAAGAATATTCGGACATGGTCTACCGCCTGATTTATCGAATTGTCCCCGCTCGCGAGGAGGCGCTGGACATCACACAGGAACTTTTCGTCAAACTGTTCGAAAATCCGGCTTACCTCACCAACGCAGCCAACACCAGGGGATACATATTAAAAACAGCCTGTAACCATGCGTTGAACTATAAGCGGAATCAAAGATTGCATCGGTTAAAAGAAGGGAATTATTTCAACATTGAAAAACCGCGTATTCCGAGTCCCGAAGATGAATTGAGCAGAACGGAGCAGGCTCAACGCGTAAGGCGATATCTGGATTCGCTGAGCCCGCAGCAGAGGGAAGCGGTGCTCTGCCGTTTTTACGGGGAAATGAAACTGGATGAAATTGCCGGGGAGATGGGGATAAACAAAGCGACCGTCAGGATTCATCTCAAGCGGGCTTTACAAAAACTGAAAACCCTGATAGCCGCCGGACAGGAGGGATGCCTATGAGTTGCGAACGATTTAAAGAAATGATTCTGGACGGCATTGTGGACGGAAACGATCCTGAAAGAAACGTTGATCTCCAAAAGCATATTCTTGCCTGCAAGAACTGCCGTCTTGAATATGAACAGATAAAATCAGCCGTCCGGATTTTAGAACCGGAGCCGGGCGAAGGATTGTCGCCGATTGAAAAACTGAAGATTGAAAACAGGATATACGAAGCCCGCTTGAGGCGTTTCGCCATTAAAAATAACCGGGGCGTTTATATAAAACGATTGACGGCGGTAGCAGCCGCTCTTTTCTTTTTCTTCCTGGGCTTTTCCATCCGGTCTTTTTATCCGGGCGACTCCGGTATCGAGGAGAGGATCGCCGCTGACCAACGGTTCGAAGAGTTCCTGGGCCGATCGCTTCCGGACCTATCCGGACAGCGGGTGTCCCAATGGGGATTCCTCGCAATGGTCAAAGGGGCGAAGAAGGCTCTCCAGGAGTACGAATCATCCAGGCAGCTTCCCTGATAGCCGGGTTCATACCGGATATATGGGTGGGCATCATCTCCTGCATTTCGAATGAACATTGTAGGAGCGAACCTTGTGTTCAGGCTTGTCCAAATCAGCGTTTTTGTTTTAGGTCCGAAGGATCAGGC
>CAZPHK010000074.1:0-22504 GCA_964586015.1 uncultured Acidobacteriota bacterium
GCCTGCCGCGGATCGGTTCCAGCCGTAGACAGCCGTTCCGGACCAGTAACCGCCCTTCAATTTCCAGTGAAAGATCGATCCCGCAGGCTTCAAAAAGGGTGTAAAGACGCAGCGTGTCTTCCAGCAGCTCGATCTGCAGATCACGCATGGAAGATTTCGCTTTTTCGAGCTCTTCCTCGTCAATTTCATACTGCTGCAGAACTGTATCGATCGAGTCCCTGCCCGGTTCCCGTTCCGGAGAACGGGAAGAATCCGAATCAACAGGGCCCGGCATTGCCAGGCTTGCTTTGAGCCAGCCGTTCAGTTCCGGTTGATTCAGCTCCAATTCGCCCTTCTGTCCATGCTGAATGCTCGATTTAAATTGACGGAACTTGACCTCCGCCTGCTTCGCGGCCTGGGGAGTGGTTTCAACTTCCGGGGGTGGGGAATCGTAAAGGATCAATCCCGCGGCTATAAAAAAAATGAAAAGACTCCCCCATCGGAATATTCGGTAATATCGACGGAAAAGTCCGGTTGCCGGCCGCCTTGAATCCTCATCGGGAGTTAAGATTTTTCCCGATGCCCGGGCATCTACGAGCCGGTGAATCCGATTGAATATGATGCCGCAGCGCAGGCATTCCGAGCCTTCATCCTGTTCGAATCCACACTTGGGGCACTGTATTGGAGCGGCCATCGTGAATATGTTCCCGCGCAATTTTACGTTCCATAATCACATCGGCCGTTAACAAAGACTCCAATAGTCGCCGGACATATATTGCATCGATTTCCGGCGACAGATTTATTTCAGGAAATTGAGAAATTGCCGCCCAGATTGGTAGATTAATTCTTTTCGAAGCAGATTACCGGCGCAGGTCGGAAGCCAGTTCGAGAAGGCCGAGTGTAGAGAGCGCTTCCTCAGACGGTTTCCCGGTGCGGACATCCCATTGCATTTCCTTGAAATATCCTTCCCTCAAAGATCTGTAGTCCACTTTTGTCGTTGTGGTAATGCGCTTGGGCAGTTCGAACTGATCCGGCGTCAGACCTTCCCTGGCATTGAATGCCTGTCTTAAAGTCAGGATACGGCGACCGGTCGTCAATGCCTCCCGCCAATTGAAATCCCATCCGCATGCCCCGGATATCAGGTCCGTGATCGGAGGCGGCGTTGTTGCAATCGTGAACAGGGAACAGAGTCCGGAGGCATTCAATAATTGGTGATACGCGCTCCCGATGGCATAGGAGGCGAACGGATTGCCGTCGGGCACTTTCAATGCAGGATCGGAACCGATTGAGGCTCCATCGCTCAGCATCCCGGTAATCTGGCTGTCCATATGGTGTGCCGGATTGGCGTCGGCGATATTGGCGGTGCCGAGGGCCGGCGAGAGACGGGGATCGTGAAAAGCCAGGCTTTTCCCGCGAACGGAGACCGCAAACTGCTCGGCCCCTTTGCCGATGCGCTCCGCGGCTTTCTGGGTTCCGTCGGCCAGCACTTCACCGAACCCTTCCCTTTTGGCGACCTTTTCGACCATGGCGACAATGGCTTCCGCATTTCCCCAGGCCAGCTCGATGCCGTCCGTATCTTCCTTGCCGATAAGGCCTTTTTCGAAACATTCCATCGCCATCGCGATCGTGCCGCCGACGCCCATGGTATCGATACCGTACCGGTTGCAGATATCGTTCGCTTTGATGACGGCCTCCAGATTGTCGTTCATCAGCATGCCGCCCAGTGCGGCCAGTGTCTGGTATTCCGGCCGGTGCATCTGATCCTTGATTGCAAACGGACCCTCTTTCTGACTGATTATTGCGCCGCAGCTGACGGGACAGGCATAACAGCCGAACTTGCCGACTTTATATTTATCCATATTGCCGCCGTCCAGGTTGGAAATTCCAGGCAGGGACTCTATCCCGCTCAGCTGCCAGTTCTTGAGTGGCGTATTGCCCATGGACACCAGCAGGCTGATGTCCTTTCCTGTTCCGGATGCGGCCAGACCCTTGGCATATTCGTTGTTTTTAATAATCGCCATGAAAGACCGGACCGCCTGCCTGAACCTTTCCGGATCCGCGGCCTTGATTCTGCGCACTCCTCCGCTTACGGCAACAGCCTTCAGCTTTTTGGAACCCAAAACCGCGCCGACGCCGTTGCGGGCCGCCATCCGGCCTCTCTCGCTGACCACTCCGGCCAGCAGGGACATCAATTCTCCCGACGGCCCGATACACGAAATCTTCATCCGCCTGTCATTGAACTCATTGTTCAATAGATCCTGCGTCTCATAGGCGTCTTTGCCCCAAAGATGCCCGGCATCCCGTATTTCGGCTTTACCGTCTTTCAGCAGCAGATACACCGGGTGAGGTGAAATTCCGGAGAAAAAAACAGCATCATATCCGGCGGTTTTGAGTTCGGGACCGAAGCTGCCGCCGGAATTCGATTCCGCCCAGGTGCCTGTCAGAGGAGATTTCGCGACCAGCATATGACGACCGCTTCCCGGAGCCGCGGTCCCGGTCAGGCTTCCGACGACGAAACCGACCATGCTTTCCGGACCCATAGGATCGATGCGGGCTTCCATCTTTTCATAAAGGATACGGACACCCAAACCGTTGCCGCCGATGAATTTCCTGTAAATGTCTTCCGGCGGTGCTTCCTCTTTCAGTATCCCATGAGTAAGGTCCACAAACAGAACCTTGCCTGCATAACAAGCGGGTACTCCCATAACAATTCCTTATCTCACTGCCGAATCAGGAATAATTCCTGAAATAAGCCCCAATGAATAAGAATAACATGAATAAAGCCGTTTATGCGATAGGAGCTCGCCGTCGGGAAATACGTTCCGGTCCAATTAGGATTCGGCCGGCATATGTGGACCGTGGACTCCGCGGATCCTGCGGCAGTGGATTATTTCAGGGAGTTATGGACCCGCCTTGCTTCTTATCTTTTCTTTTCCGGCGTCTGATTTTCCGGCGGAACCGGAGCAGCTTCCCTGTAATCGACTATCACCCGGAAGGAGTGGCGTTGGTGGCGGGCATGGTATCGATCGCAACGTAGTAAAAACGGGGACATAGTACTTAATTCTATGAAATTAAGTATTATGTCCCCGTTTTTATAATGGATAAACAGGCTCCCGATCGTGCAAAATGCAATGGCTAAATCAAATTTCTGATATTTATTGATCTCCCGACCAGGATCCTAATCGGGATTTCCCGTCAATTCGGGCCGGAACGCTTCCTGTGGACTAAAAATTGCAAGCGAAGTTAGGAGTCTCCCTGCAACAAGGATTGCCGGAAAGACAATATCCCTGAAGAGGTGCCTGCAATGATCACGAGCATTAAACTTTGCATAAATCATTCCATTAAAGTCGGCAAACTGGATATACGCGATGCGAATGTTCATTTTAAATCCGGATACAACGTATTAATCGGCCGGAACGGATCGGGCAAGTCAACAGTACTGAGGGCTATTGCATTATGCCCGATGTGCAGGGTTTCGGGCGATAGAACCGGCATAAAATACATCACTACGGAAACTCTTAATCCCAATGTCGGCGGAACCTTTGCCAACCGGGAACAAATGATTCAGGGAATTCGAGCGATGTTTCGTTCCCATGGCCAGGGAGTTCTGGACAGCCTGAGAAACCAGTCGCATACAGATGAAACAGCAGTATTAATAGACAGCCCGGAAACAGGACAAGATATGGAAAATTGCGTGGATATTCACCGGGGACTGCTGAAAATGGCCGAGAATTTTCAGGTAATAGTGGCAACGAACAGCCTGGTATTCATGAGGAACGGGAATTTGATCGATCTCGGGGAACAATCGTTGCCGCTTCTCGTCGAAGCAACCAAGACACTGGCGGGCGATTTCAATTTGTAATCTGAATTACTCCGTGGAGGAAAGGAACGCAGGGAATCATCCGGTCATATGTTCCAGGACTATCTTTACGGCTATTCCCAGGAGCAGAACACCTCCAAGCGCTTCAATCCTCTTGCCCAGCCGCGGTCCGATGAGTCGTCCCAGAAACATACCGGCAACCGTGAATGCAGCCGCCACTATTCCGATAACCAGAACCGGCATCAGAATGGTTGATCCGATCACTCCAAGGGAAAGACCGACCGCCAGAGCGTCAATGCTGGTAGCAACCGAAAGAATGACAAGTGACCAGCCGGATGTGGGATCCTTGGAAGCGTCCGGGGTTTCATCCTTGCCCCAAAACGCTCCCCATATCATTTTCCCGCCGATAAATGCCAGGAGACCAAATGCGATCCAGTGATCCAACAGGGCAATGTATGCATGCACGGCAAATCCTGCCGCCCATCCGATCGTCGGCATAAGCGCCTGGAATAAACCGAAATGGAACGACAGGCGGAATACATGCCTTCTGGTCAGAGTCTTAATGGTAAGCCCGGACACAACGGCAACCGCGAATGCATCCATGGCCAGGGCGACCGCGAGTGCCAGCAAATCCACCCAGTTCATTTATCGCAAACTCCAGATACCCGCACGGGAATGCCGGATTCATCGTTTCACCGGTTTCAGAATCTGACTTTGCCCCGATAAATCCGAACATGCATACCGGTTATTTTTTGGCAACGGCGGCGGCCTTGCGCAAGGTTCGCCTGAGACCGCGCAGTTCCCGTCGGACCTTTTTTAACCGGGCATGATCTCGCGCTTCAAGCGCTTCGTCCCTTTTGGCTTTAAGCCCCTTCATCTCCGCCTTGATTTTAGCCTTGTCTTTCCCGGCAACCTTGCTTTTATGGCGTGTATGCGTATCGATATTGAGAGCCTTGCACAGAGCCTCCAGAAGATGTTCCTTGTTCAGCTGCGTGTAACCCTGTACCGCTTCATGTTCGATGCCGGAGGCGATTTCCCGCATCTGCGCAACGGTCATTCCCTTTAACTGATCGAACGTATATTCCATATACAAATTTCTCCTTTCCCCTATCAATCCGAATCAGTGCTTTTAAATTTCCGGTTGTTTTTATCCCCTGTTCTTATAAATTCAATCATTCAAATGCTATTGTATGCCTATTGATAAAAACTTGAACGGATTATTAAACCAAATTTTCACATAAAACGGCGGCACGGGAATGGAATTGATGATCAGCGTCGTATCGGCGCAGGAAGCGCACGATGCCATTGCGGGCGGTGCGGCAATCCTGGACATCAAGAATCCGGAGGAAGGATCCCTGGGAGCCCAGCCGCCGGAAGTAATCCGGACCATTAAAAGTATAAGCGCCGGCAGGGTCTCCGTCAGCGCCGCCATAGGAGATATGCCGAATCTGCCTGGCACCGCTGCTTTGGCCGCCCTCGGCGCCGCTTCCTGCGGCGTGGACTATATCAAGGTCGGCCTGCATGGACCGCGCACCGAATCGGAAGCTCTCTTTTTATTACGGGAAATACAGAAGGCGGTACGGGAATACCCTGTTGCCGTTATTGCCGCCGGTTATGCAGACTATCGGCGTTCCGGCTCCCTGGATCCGTCCTGCCTGCCGCGCGTCGCCGTCTCCGCGGGAATCCGGGGATGCCTTCTGGACACAGCCGTCAAAGACAACCGGACGTTGTTTGACTCCATGAATCCGCTACAACTGCGTTCCATAGCCGAACAAATTCATGAAGCCGGCCTGCTTTTCGGACTTGCCGGCGCCCTGAGAGAAAAAGATCTGCCGCTGGCACGGGACGTGGGAGCGGATATCGTAGGAATGCGCACGGCCGTCTGCCGTGATAATCGTCGCAGCGGCCCCCTGGAGGCGGCGCGTATCCGCAGGCTTCTTCAAAATCCGGCCCTCTGCACCGCACCCGGCGTAAAACAAAACGGCGGGAATCCTGTGAGAAACGCGGGTTAATCTCCAGGCGGAATGATCCGCGTACCGGTTGTAGTCCCGGAATCCAGCAGCTCTGAAATTCGCCCCGGCTTCAATCCATTAACCACCCACGTCTCCAGTCGCGTCCTTCTCAGGAACTGCGGCAGGTATCCGTCCACACCTCCGCTGTGACCGGCCAACCGTTCAACCGTGATTTTATCGATGATTTCCGCAACCGCGGTTTCCGGACTCCGGGACCGGATTAATCCATCGACGTCTTTCAGAAGTACGAGACGCCTGCAGGACAATTCAAACGCCGTCCACGCCGCGATTGTATCGGAAGTAACCTCCCACGAATGAGGCAGAGGATCCGCGCGGATAACTGTTGCGGAAGGAAGGAAAATCGCCACCCTGCCGGACTCCGCGGTCCGACGGGCGGATACAGGCTCCGCTTCAAGGGAACTGCCTTCAATCAACCGGCTCAACAGATATCCGTATTGGTCCATGGCCAGCAGAGCCATACAATGCGCGGCGGTTTCTCCTAGATCGTACCGCCGATAGGATATCCGTACCAGGTCGGCAAACTCGCCCCCTCCGGGAACGATCAGCACGGGATGTCTTTTGCCCAAGGATCCGAGTTCCCCGCAAAGGTCGTTTAATCCCTTGCCTCGACAGAGGCTGCCTCCGACTTTTACTACGGTATTCAGGCGCATTACAGTCCCGCGTTCCATCGATCCGCCAGCAGATTTGCAACAGCCAGGCACGGCAAAGCGGCCGAATTTTCCTTTCCAAAATCACTTTCAAGACCCCGAATTTCCAGCCCCAGACCGGCGGCGGCTTCCCTGCCCAGAAAGTCACCGATTCCAAATACGATAGCCGGGTGATGACGCAACTCCGGCAGCCTGGCGATTACCTGTTCCATTCCCGAACGAATCTGGAGAACCTGTTGCCTGTATATGAAACGGGCCAGTGCATCGATTTCAGCCTCGGATAACATTTCCGCATCCGAACAGACCAGACGGGCGAGCCGGCTTCTGGAGGAATGCACCGTCGGGGACCGGTTGTCCGGCGTTGTGCAGGTATAATCCGCCTGCCCCAGACGACCCAGTATCAGGTGTATGTCCCCGCTGATTGCAAAGTACTCCGAAGAAACCCTGCAGGATCTCCCCTTAACAGGCACGGATTGAACAATCGCGGCCAGGTTCGTGCGCAGGGCTCCCGTATAAACCAGCTCTCCCGAAATCAGACGATCCGTGTCGGTATTGCCGCCGACAAGGACCCTGCCGTCCAGGACCGGAAGGATGTCGGTCGTTGTGCTGCCCACATCCACCAGCAGGCAGTCTGGACAACGCTCCGCAAGCCATCGGGCCGAAGCCACCCAGTTTGCCGCCGCAAATTCCAGGGGAGAGGCTAGGGCATCTTCGAGCGGGACTAATTTGCCCGACAGATTTAAAACATAGATTTCAGGAGCGGGGAAACAGCAGCGGACGCAATCCAGTACGAAACAAACCCCTTCGCGTTTGGTTGCAAAAATATCGGACAGCTCGGCGCTCATAGTTACGGCCATTGCCTCGATCGGCCCCTCGGGAGCGAGATCCCCGGCCACCCTTTTCAACACTTCCGGCAGAAGATCCTTCTCGCGCCATATTTCAAAAGGCCTGGAAACGACGCGGGCTTGAACCGTACAATCCTTCCCCGCACCCAGCCAGGAAGCTTTTACATTCACCCCGCCGATATCCCACCCCACGAAGCCGTTCATTGTCTCTCCATATTCTTATATAAAAAGAGGCGGTATTATATATCCTCAAACCGCTTACAGCCTGCATTTCTTACAGGGTTTTGCAGCATGATATTACGGATATGCACATCCACTGAAGCAGAAAACTGGTGAGATCCGGGAGCTATGGTGTAAAATCCTGTTTCCTGATTTTATAGCGGCATGGGAATCCGCCCGGAAAATACAGATACCGCCTTCACGGTTATAAAAAGCGGAATATCGGGCACTTAAAAGCAAACGGCCGGTTTTGCCTACTCCGTTAAACGCGCTCAATTGTTCGGAACAGGCGGCAAAGCGGCTTCTAGGAATTCAAA
Organism: uncultured Acidobacteriota bacterium; assembly: GCA_964586015.1. Classification (GTDB taxonomy): domain Bacteria; phylum Acidobacteriota; class UBA6911; order UBA6911; family UBA6911; genus UBA6911. The sequence continues at coordinate 7,861 of CAZPHK010000074.1, forward strand.
GGAGAGGAAATAAAGAAGTTATGACGAACACACCATCAACTATTATCTGGACCTGGACGGATGAGGCGCCGGCACTGGCAACCCTGTCTTTCCTCCCCATCGTACAGGCATTCACCAAAGGGACCGGGATCTCCGTGGAAATGTGGGACATCTCCCTGGCAGGCCGCATTCTGGCCAATTTCCCGGAGTATCTCAACGATTCCCAGCGCGTTCCCGATTACCTTTCCATGCTCGGCGACCTGACACAAAAGCCGGAAGCCAACATCATCAAGCTGCCGAATATTTCCGCTTCCGTTCCCCAGCTCCAGGCAGCCATTAAAGAACTCCAGTCGAAGGGATTCCCTCTTCCCGACTACCCGGAGAATCCTCAGAGCGAAGAAGAAAAGGCTGTCCACGCAAAATACTCCATCGTTCTCGGCAGCGCCGTCAATCCCGTTATCCGGCAGGGCAATTCCGACCGCCGGTCCCCTTTGTCGGTTAAGGCATTCGCGAAAAAGCATCCCAAAAAGCTCGGCCCATGGAGCCCGGATTCGAAAACCCATGTATCGCATATGAACAAAGGGGATTTCTACGAAAGCGAAACATCCGTAACGATGAAAACATCGGCGGATGCACGCTACGAATATGTCGCTGAAGACGGCACGGTCAAAGTGCTCAAAGAGGACATGGCCCTTCAGGAAGGGGATGTCCTGGACACCTCCGTCATGCACGTCCGGCAACTGCGCAAGTTCTACGACGAGCAGATCCTGGAGGCAAAGGAACAGGGCGTTCTTTTTTCTCTGCATGTAAAAACGACCATGATGAAGATATCGGATCCGGTTATCTTCGGTCATGCCGTCAGCGCCTATTTCAGCCCGGTATTCGAAAAACACGCCGATACAATAAATAAATTGGGCGTGAACCCTGATAACGGCCTGGGCGATCTTCTCGCGAAGATCCGGAACCTGCCCGACGGAAAGAGGGCCGAAATTGAAAAAGATATCCAGGACGTATACGCCATACGCCCGCCAATGGCCATGGTGGATTCGGACCGCGGAATCACCAATCTTCATGTTCCGAACAACGTCATTATCGATGCTTCCATGCCGGCCATGATCCGGGATTCGGGCAAAATGTGGAATCCGGACGGCGAATTGCAGGATGTCAAAGCCGTCCTCCCGGACCGCTGTTACGCGACGACCTACAAAACAATAGTAGAGGACTGCCGAAAGAACGGCGCCTTTGATCCCACAACAATGGGCAGCGTACCCAATGTCGGATTGATGGCCCAGTCGGCTGAAGAGTACGGATCGCACGACAAAACCTTCATCGCCTCCGGACCCGGAAAAATCCGGGTTGTCAACAAGGCCACGGGCGAAACGCTGCTCGAGCAACCGGTTGAAACAGGCGACATCTTCCGGTCCTGCCGGACTACCGATGCAGCAATCCGCGACTGGGTGAAGCTGGCCGTGCGGCGCGCGCGCGCCACCGGCGTACCGGCCGTATTCTGGCTCGATCCCAATCGGGGCCACGACGCCCAGGTCATCGAAAAGGTGAAAGCGTACCTGAAGGACCACGATACCACCGGGCTCGAAATGCCCATTCTGGATCCTGTCGAAGCGATGGAGCTTTCGCTCTCCCGTATCCGCAAAGGCCTGGATACAATCTCCGTGACCGGCAACGTGCTCCGGGACTACCTGACCGACCTCTTTCCCATTCTTGAAGTCGGCACGTCCGGCAAGATGCTGTCCATATCTCCGCTGCTGGCCGGTGGAGGGCTTTTTGAAACCGGAGCGGGCGGTTCCGCCCCGAAGCACGTCCAGCAGTTCCAGAAGGAATGCTACCTGCGGTGGGATTCGCTCGGTGAATTCTCGGGACTGGGGGCTTCCCTGGAACATCTCGCGGTGACTTTCAACAATGAAAAAGCGGCGATACTGGCCGAAACGATGGATCAGGCTATCGGAAAATTCCTTGAAAACAACAGGTCTCCCGCCCGCAGGCTGGGCGCCATCGACAACCGCGGCAGCCACTTCTACCTTGCGATGTACTGGGCCGAAGCCCTGGCAGCGCAAACGAAGGACAAGGAACTGCAGGCGCGGTTCGCAGGTGTGGCAAAACAGATGACGGAAAATGAGGAAAAAATAAACGCGGAGTTGCTGGGCGCTCAGGGACAACCCGTGGACATGGGCGGCTATTATTACTTCGATAAAGCCAGAACGTCGGAGAAGATGCGTCCGAGTCCGATATTAAATGCCATTATCGATGGAATGATTTAACGAGTGCACTTGTTGGTTTTATTTGCACCGCGTTTTGGAATTGAAGATTACAGATTGGAGCTGACTGGGGGGCTTTCATTTATTAGGATTTATCTGCTCAGCCGTTTGAGATTGAATGGATTTACTTCTCCAACATTAACTCCCGTGCCAATCCATCTACAGAGCGAACTCAATCCGACCGTTGTCAATCTGCAATCTTCAATTTTCAATCTGTAATCTAATGGAGGGCGAACACAAGGTTCGCCCCTACTCGCACCGAATCTCAATCAAGTACCGCCGACCGCATTTCAGGGCGAACGCAAGGTTCGCCCCGTCACCGAATCCCAATCAGAGTGCTGCCGACTGTAAATTACACTCACGAAAAGAGAAATTTCGCCGATGATTCACTGTAGGTTCGATTATGAGTACGAAAGCAACGGCGGAAGCCACGGAACAAATCCGAATCATTATCCTGGAAGAATACGAGATTTTTCGGAAGGGTATAAGGCTGCTTTTATCCCAGCAAAAGAATTTCGAAGTTGTCGGAGACGCCGGAACACGGGATCAGGCCCTGACTATGATTCAACGGGAACAGCCCGATGTTGTCGTAGTGGGACTGGATCCTGAGGACAGCGAAAAGATAGACTTTCTGCCTCAAATATCCAATGCGGCGGAATCCGTCAAAATCCTGATAATGTCAAAAACCGGCGATCGGGAATTCCATCGTAAGGTCGTACGGCTCGGAGCTTCGGGTGTGCTGTCCAAGGACAAGTCCACGGAAATGCTCGTCAAGGCTATAGCGTGCGTCAACGAAGGGGAAGTCTGGCTCGACCGGTTCACAACAGCCAGCCTGCTTCGGGAGCTTTCGCCCGGAAACAAAGCCGTTAAACAGAACCCTGAAGAGAGAAAAATCGCTTCCCTGACCGAAAGGGAGCGTGAAGTGATCCAGCAGATCGGCAAGGGGTTGAAAAACAAACAGATTGCCGAAGCTCTATTTATCAGCGAAATCACGGTACACCACCACCTGACCTCCATCTACTCCAAGCTGGAGGTCGCCGACCGTTTTGAATTGCTGATCTTCGCCTACCGAAACCGCCTGGCCGAACTGCCCCACTGACGGAATATTAACCCGCATTTCTCACAAGGGTTCGTAGCGAGGAGGTGTAAACGGATGTGGATGCAAGGCTTGCGACCGAGGGCCCCGGAGGCGTACTTGCAGTACGTCGAGGAGTCCGAGGGAGCGTAACGCAGCAGACGCATTCGTTTACGCCTCCGCAGTAGAAGTCTTGTGAGAAATGCGGGTTAATGAGTATGCCTGGAGAGAAAAGAGGCGGCGAAAATACAGGTGCCGTCAGACCGCTCTTCCGTGCGCAAAACAACAGCGCGAGCGGAAGCCGAGGGAGCCTGTGGAGGATTGCTGCCGGGTACGGCAAACAGTATATGGAGACCGATTTCTTCCCCTAAACGCAGGCGTATGGGAGCAGTGGCGCATAAGCCTCCGGAACCGATATCCCGCGTAATGGAATCGAATTGAAACGGCTTTTCGCGCCTATGAATGCTGCTTACAACTACCGGCAAAGGATCGCTTAACCTGGGATGCCTTCTACGCTCGTTATTCATGCTTTCCCTCGAAACCGCGTACGCCCGTTTTACCGGCTTTGTCTAGCGATACCGGATAAGCATCCGGGGGCTAAAGCCCGTGCGGGCACTTTTTAATCTTGACGTGGAGTCCTGTGTGGAACCGATAAACCTCGTCCAGATAGGCGACCAGATACCCGTAAAAGACCGGGTTTGAAAAGATTGTGATTCGATAGAAGGTGTGAGGCTGAGTATCGTGTATCCGCTTACCTGGGCATTGGCCACAATATCCAATTCTGAGGGTAGTCTGCGCTCATCCGCATTAATGCCGCTCATCAGACAGCCGTAAGCTACTTCGAGAACATCAAAGTGCGGAATAAATCCGGTGCTGTTGGAGGCCAGCGGCGCCATGGTTCCGGCGTAAGGAAGACGGTCCGAGAAGAGGATTATGCCGCTTGTGCTTTGAAACGCAAAAGAATGGTTGCCGACGGACATGCCCATGGCGTGCCCTATCTCGTGCAAAGCCACGGACAATAAATCCACATATCCGGCCGCTTCACCGGTAGGCCGCCTGAATATTCGCGCAACATTGATCAGTCCGCCTCCGAAATCCTGAAACTCTTCATCGCTTTGTTGATATTCCTCATTGAGCTCCGGGGTAGGATCCAGATAGAAGGGAGTCGCGCCGTTGTTATTGAACAGCAGCATGCCGACGATCTCCTGGTTCCCCTCTTCGTTGAATCCAAGCGCGATGTGATTTCCCGCATCCGGAATGGAAGCCCAGCCATAGTCCAGTGTGACCGTGACCGAATCCTCAAACACGGATTCCCACATACGCGCAGCCGTATTCACAATGTCCGTCAGATTGCCGCCCCCCGATGTGTTTGCCGGCGGCGTGCCCCCGATAAACCGCGTGACAATAGTCATAGCCGAAGATTCCGAGACGGAGAGGAAAATGAAAACCGCAACCAGCGCGGCAAATTTTTTATATTTATTAATCATGGCCTTTTTCTCCATTTCCAACCGGATGCAACACATCATGTTTCATTCGGGGACAGTGTACACACATCTGAGCCCGTGCGCATCGTGGAATGTGACCAAAATCACATAGTCGTTCCTGCCCGTTTTACAGGAACGGTTATGGCCGTAATTGCCCATGAAGACAGGCCGGGAGCTGCCGAAATTTTTATATGGATAAGTTTTTATTCTGCAGTAGTTTGGTTTAACTCGAAGCGAAGTGAGGCAAAAAATGCTTCACCGGGGACAATCCACTCCGCACAGAGTGAACTTTCCGCTTCCTGTGTTGAGTATCATCATCCGGAGAGAGTCGGGGCCGCCATACCCGTTGTTCCTGACGGTGTAGGATTCGGCCACTCCTCCGGTACAGAATAGGGGAACGCCCGAATGCTCCCGTCGGGAATATCCGTGGATATGTCCGAAAAATGCGGCCGCTATCTTCGATGTATGACGGTCGATTATCGAAAAGAAGCGGTTCGAATAATACGGCCGGAGGCTGTGAAAGGTCCATCCCTCCACCCCGGGAGGAGTGTGTGTGAAGATCACGGTATTGGGACGAATGTGACTCTCCAGAAAGTCGGCTTCACTCTTCGGCAACGTCCTGTTTGCAGTGTTTACGCCGATGAAGCGCCATTTCCCCACATCAATGACCTTACGGGTTGAACCGAAATGGCGCATGAAAGCTTTCAGCGGCCTGTCGTGGTCGCCGGGCACCGCGGCCAAAGGGGCTGGGTAGCGTTCAAGAGCGGAGATAAGGGTCCTGTACTCATCGGAACTCCCGTTTATGGCCATATCCCCTGCAACCAGAAACAGCTCCGGCCTGTGCGTGCGCCACACATGCTCCAGGAGAGTGGGCGTGTTTATTCCCCAACAGGTGCGGCACGCCGGGTCCGCAAGAATTGCAACTGTTTTTATGTCATGAAACTCTGAATATTTGCTCTTTATTATTTTCATGATACCGGACGGCATGTAATTAGCTTTTTATCCGACATACATCCGATCAGGGTCGATTACCTCCCTGATCAGCTCCAGTTGTTCCGGTGTCGGCGGCTCCGTGCGGGGAACCTGATCAGGAATGTGAGGTTCGAATCCCATAGTGGCGACAACATCTTCTAATGTATTGCCCGGATGGATGGAAAGGATCGACATCCGTTTTGTATCCGGATGGAATCCGAAGATCGCCTTGTCGGTGATAACACGGCCCGGCCCTCCCGTAAGACCTGATTTCGCCCGGCTGTCGCCGCCGTCAATATATCCCGGGCTGGTAATGAAGGAGGTCGTCTCCCGGAGCTTGCGCTCTTCGTGGCGCATAATATAGATCGTCTTCCGCGCACAGGATGCAATGTCGTTGGCGCCCCCGCTTCCGACCATGTGACGGAATCTGCCTTTCGGATCTCCGACCAGGGTGGTATTGAGGTTTCCGAACCGGTCGACTTCCAGGCCGCCGAGAAAACCTACATCCACGCGTCCGCGATGCAGAAGCGTCCCCAGGATATCCACAAAGCTGCTCAGATATTTCGCCCGGTACCAGACCCGCGGATCGGCCAACCCCACACCGGTATGAACCGGTTCGGAATCGATGACTCCAATCTCAAATAGTATTGTCATATTGGGTGCGTGCGTGCGTTTGGCCAGAAACGTCGCCACCAGGGGAAGCCCGACGCCGACCGCCACTACCTGTCGGTCCTGCAGTTCCCGGGCTCCCGACACGGCCATCAATTCGGACGGAGTGTAGTCCATTTTGCAGCTCCCTCAATATCCAAGATCCGGATCGGCTCGAAGGCGCTCCAATTCCCGCATGCCTCCGATTTTCTCAAGGTATTCCTCATGATTCTTCACACTATAGACATATTTATCGAGGTACTCCCTGAAAGCCTCCCCGCCGCCTGTAGCCTCAACATATTCCTCTATCCGGCCGGCGTCGTAATCGTATTCGCGATAAACGGATGTTGGATGCGAGCCGTAGGGCAATTCCACGACGTGGGAAACCAGAAGGTTCGGAATAACGCAGCGTTCCGGTTCCCGGCGGATCACATCCGTGGAAACCACATGTTCCGCAATTACTATCGTCCTCCCGCTCGCCTTCACCTGCTCACCGGAATCCCATTTCGGCCCTAAAATCCAGCTGTTTCCCTCCCGGTCACAGGTCTGAACCTGCATAATGGAGACATCGGGAACAAGCGGCTTCAGTGCAAGCCACCGGTCCCCTGTAAAGGGATCGTCGACAAAGGCAACTTCCGGGCCGTCTTTTTCCAGGATCCGGGCCAGCAGATCGGATCCCGCAAGAGACCGGATCGGTATAAAAGGCAGCCCCAGCGAACCGGCCAGGTAACGAAATGCAATCGACAGGCTGCTGTACTCTTCAGCCACCAGTGTTCCCGTTTCAATTCCGGCATTGACGTTGGCAAGCAACCCGAACCGGTCCAGCGATCCGCCGCCGTAAATGAGACGATCCACCGCACCGGCGCCGACAAGCATATCCGTATCCATCGCTCCGACGCACTGCGAGACGGTCAAATTCTCAAGACCCTGGCGGATCGCTTCCCGCACAAAGGCCATGGCGCATCGGGTAATCGAGAATCCCGGAAGCCCGATGTGCGCACCCGACGGAATCGATGCCACAGCCTCACTCAGGCTGGTTACTTTGTTCATGAATCACTCCCTGCCCGGCCGCTTCGATGTAAGTGAATCAACTCAGTAAGTAAAGCGACCGAAACCGGTCCAAAGTACTACCATGGAACCTGGGGATACTTTGGGATTGTGAGAAATGCGGCCAGGTCCCTGGTATTATACAGGGGGAAAATAAAAAAGCCGTGCGAATAGAGCTGTACGCTCTATTCACCCGGCTTCAATCAGAAATCAATATTGCCGAAAGGAAATGCCGTTATTCCTTCTTCTTCCTGTCTGCCGCGGCAAGGATCTGAGAACCCTGGCTTTCAAGCCATTCCCTGTCTTCGTCGTCGGCAAGCCAATCCGTCACATGGCCGATCATGTCGGCGGTCTCGTACAGGGCCATATACAGCAGGCACCGGTTGTTCTCCGGATCGATGGCGATCTTGGTCAGATAGCTGGTTGTGTAATGCAATTTTTCGTGAATCTGATCCAGAACCATGTTGGCGATCGGGCAGATGTAAGGCCTGACGCCTTCCGCCTTGACATGAGCTTCTTTTCCATGATGCATGCAGCCCTTGACCGTCAGCTTGAGCATGACTCCGTCCCCGCCCGTTTTGTAGGCAACATCTTCCACGAGCCCCTCTTTCTTCATCACCGCGGCACAGCTTTCGACTATTTCAGGGACATCCTTTCCCTGGATTTTGTGAGCCCGGATGAAGTCGGCCCCTATAAATTCGCACTTCCAGTATGCCATGCCGGAGAGTTCCTGGTACATGAGTTCCTCAAGCCTTGCCATCACCTCGTTGCAATATTTTATCTTATCCATTAGGGCCTCTCCTTGTTTCCAAATTTTTCCCAATAAACCATTTCCTCAAGCGGCAGCTTCGGCCTCGGATGCTTGCGCTGCTCCTTGGGCCACCCGACCGCAAGGTAGGAAAGCACCTTGTAATCGCCGAAGCCCGTCGGAATGCCCAGGATCTTTTTGAACCGGATGGCATCCCTCGTACTGGCCACCGGGCCATAAACCCAACAGGATCCCAGTCCCATGGCATGGGCCTGAAGAATCATATTTTCCATGGCAGCGCACAGATCGTAGGGAACGTCAACGCTTCCCACCTGCAGATCGCCGATTACGGCGAAGATCACCGGCGCCTGCTTGCAGAATTCCGATACTCTGCCGGAATACATGAACTCCAGAACGCCTGCTCTTTTTTCAGGATCTTCAATCCCCTCGAACCGCTGCTGCAGTTCGTTGAGGCAGTACCAGGAGGTCATACGGGACCCGCTCCCCTGCTTGGAGAGATCGCCGATCTTGTTTCTGGTTTCCTGGTCGCGGATAACAATGAATCTCCACGGTTGGTAGTTCTCCCCCGTCGGCGCCCAACGGGCCGCCTCGAGGATCATGTCTATCATCTCATCCGGAACCGGGTCCGGCTTGTATCTTCGAATGCTTTTTCTCGATGTCAGTACATCCAGAAATTCTTTACCATCCATATGGATTTACCTCCAGATATTTAAAAATACATGAACGATTAAATTACCTTCTCTTCCTTGAGCTTCTGCATTGCCTCATCATCGATCCCCAGAAATCCGCGATAGATTTCTTCGTTGTGTTCGCCGACATCGGGAACGCGTTTTTTGCGGTCCCCCGGCGTCCTGGACATCTTGTAGACCGATCCCGACAGTTTCACCTTCCCGGATACAGGCTGTTCCACTTCAACGATCATTTCCCTTTCCAGCAGGTGCGGATCGTTGGCCACCTGGTCAAAAGTGGGCAGCGGGGAACAGGGAACTCCGAATTTCTTGAGGATTGCGAAGACATCCTCGACGGTTTTTTCCCGGCACCAATCCTGCACCAGAGCATCGACTTCCTCCATGTTTTTGGTCCGGTTCTCACGGGTGGCGAATCGTTCCTCGCCGCTCAGGTCTTCCCGGCCCATCGCCTGAAGGACCTTCTGCCATTGCGGATCCGTGATGGTGCAGATCACCACATACCCGTCTTTGGCGTTGTACGCACCGAACGGGGCGGAGCTGCTGAGCTTGTTGCCGAATCTTCTGGGAACCTCGAGCGTATCGAAATAATTGGCGCGATCCGGGAACACCATGGCCCAGATGCCGTCCTGCATGGAAATGTCGATGGCCTGCCCTTCGCCCGTTACGGTCCGGTAATAGAGAGCCGCCAGGATGGCGATGACGCCGTTGTATCCTCCCATGTAGTCGCCGAGCGAAACGCCCACCTTCAGCGGCTCGCCGTCGGGCTGGCCGGTCACGCTCATCAACCCTCCCATTGCCTGGGCTACCACATCATAAGAAACGTCGTTTCGGCGCGGGCCGGTCTGTCCGAAGCCTGATATGGAGGCATAGATGATCCGGGGATTGATCCTGCTCACTTCCTCATAGCTCAGGCCGAGCCGCTCCATTCCGCCGGGAGCGAAGTTTTCGACCAGAATATCCACTTTGGCCGCCAGCTTCCTGGCAATCTCCAGCCCTTTCGGATTTTTAAGGTTCAGGGTGATGCTTTTCTTTCCGCGGTTATAGGAGAAAAACTGATACGACTCCCCCTTGGGAGTTTTAGGCATGGCCTGCCGTTCCGGTTCTCCCCTGCCCGGCATTTCGATCTTGATGACCTCGGCCCCCAGTTCGCACAGTACGGATGTACCGTGAGGGCCGGACAGATACTGCGTGAAATCCAAAACCTTGACGCCCTCCAACGCTCCCTTCGCCATGAATCCTCTTCTCCTTGTTTATTGATGGGGACCGGGTTCGTTTTCCCGCGCATCCCGCTTTTCACTTCATTATTTCGAAAACGTTTATTTCAGCATCATTTCCGGAAGTGTTTCCGCGAACGCTGCGCCCGTCGTGGCATCCGTCAGGCCCGCTCGATCCGTATGGGTTTCTGCATGAATTTGAATGCGCCTGTTCCGCAAATCAGCACGTATTTTATAGCCCGGAACTCCAATCCGCGTCCAATATTAAGAATAGGATCCGGTGATAATGAAAAAATATCAATAAAATTCGGGGGGAAATCAGCTTAATTCCGGCAGGTTTTTTATAAAACGCTTCAGAAGCGGAGAGTTGTTATCCCGGCGCCAGACGGCCACCATCTCGCAGAGAGGAGGCTCGACCTGCAGCTTCTTGTATACGACGCCCTTCACGTGCATGGATTGAAACGACTCGGGAACAAGCGAAACTCCCAGCCCGGCCGCTACCAGAAGGAGCCCTGTCTGCAGAAGCCGCGTATTGTGAACGCGCTCCGGCCGCACACCGGCCCGCTGGTATGCCATGCGCACCTGCTCGTAAAAACCGGAGCTCGAATGGCCGGCGGGCATGATGGCGGGCCAGGATGCCAGGTCTTTAAGGTCGACCCGCCTGCTCTTGGCCAGCTTGCAGGCGCTCGGAACGGCCACTATCAGGCGATCGCGGGCAACGATCCTCGTATTTAAAACATCCCGGGACAGTTTGGCGTGGACAAAACCGATATCCAGCTGTTCCCGATAAAGCCTGTCTACCTGCTCTCCCGCGGCAAGCTCGTTCAGTTCAACCTCGGCCAGCGGCACCTGTCTCTGCATCTTTTTCATGGCGCGCGGCAGGACGTGGATCGCGGCCGTGCTGACGAATCCGATCCGGATCGTTCCCGCGTCGCCGAACTCGACCTTCCGCGCTTTCGTCACCGCCCGATCCGCCTGCTTGAGTATGCGCTGGGCGTTCTCGTAGAAAGCTTTCCCGGCCGGTGTCAGCAGGACCTTGTGGCGCGACCGCTCGAAAAGAGTCACACCGATTTCCTCTTCCAGCTGTTTGATCTGCTGGGATAGAGCAGGCTGGGCTACATGCATGATCTCGGCGGCATGCCGAAAGTGCAGCTGTTCCGCGACCGCGACGAAATATCGTAGGTGTCTCAGCTCCATTTATTTCCCCGGATCCCGGCGTCGATCCAAATCCCGGAACAGAATTTCTGCAAGCCCAGAGAATCACAAGGAATTCCTGTCATCCTTTGGGCCCGTGAGAAATGCGGGTTAATCCCCCGACTTGCGCACGCACAATGCGCGTCCCGATGTTCCGCAGCCTCCCCGGGTGGGGGACAGGCTCGTTCCGCCGTTGAAGAAGTTCAGGCTCCAGGCGTCCCCGGAGTTATTCGTAGAACCACTCCACAAAGTAGCGGCCCCCAATTTGATCGGCCCCTTAATCTTATACTGCGTCTTCAGACTCCGGTCATACAGGGTCTTCAGTTCATCAACTGTCGGCAACCGCCAGTCCGTATACCCTTTCAGGTCCAGGTTCTCGCAATAATTCTGGGCCTGGCCCCAACTCACATCGGAGCCGTTGTCCGTATCCATCCAGAGCAATCCGGTCGCATTGTCTTCCCAGGTTCCGGCAGAATCCTGGCTTATCGCCATATGCACGCAGGCGATGAGGAGAATCGTCATAATCGGGAACATTGCCCATCGGATGAAACATTTTCTTGAAAACATAAATCCACTCCTTGATAAAAATTGTCGGGGATTACGCTGCTCTTTGATTCTGAGACTGCCCCAGGATTTCGAGCCGGGATCCCTTCAATTGTTCCTGTGACGCAAAATAACTTACGGGAAGATCCCCGAATGTTTCGGTTTTAACCCGCATTTCTCACGAGGTTTCGTAGCGAGGTGGAAAATTCAGCGTTGATTCCGACCTTCCTCATGGCGTCAACAGCAGCAGGTTTTTCCGGCTGCAATCTGAAGCTTAAATACCTGATGCCGTTCGCCTTCCGGTCGATAAACCTCCGATGGGATCCGCCCGGACGCAGTCGCTTCGGCCATATCGGCTTCCTGGATAAATCGAGTCCGGTCCTGCCTGAATTTACCGCCATATTCGTGATTTCCTCCAATCTGGACGGTTGATACGCAGAATGGAATCGATCTATACTCCCCGGAGATTGCTTCTCTGTCAATAAAACTAATCGAGGCGTGCCGTTATGAGCGATCTACATGAAACGGGTAAAAAGCTGAATTCCCGGTCCGGGGAAAATGCAATCCCTTCAATCCGGATCCCGAAAGCCGTGGACGAATCTTTGAACGCCCCTCCAGGCCGGGCAGATTTTAACGGGGAAGGAATGACCGGTGCGCAGATATTCGCCAATCTCTGCAAGGACGAAGATCTTCCCGCTTTATTCTGCGCGGCCGGCAATTACAGCATCGTAAACGAAATCGCGCAGGTGGGAATTCCCTGTTACGGCGGGCGGACCGAGGGAGGCATGTGCGCCGCCGCGGACGGCTTCTGCCGGGTGACCGGTGAAGCCGCCGCCTGTTCCGGAACCGAGGGCCCCGGCATCACCCATATGATGATGAACATCGGCAGCGCCCACTTCGCCAACAGCGCCCTCCTGGTGCTTGCCAGCAATTCCTTTCTAAGCTCTGAAGACACCCAGGGCTGGATCCAGTTCATTCACCAGCAGCCGTTGACGGCGGGGCTGAAAAAGTACGGGAAGAGAATCACCGTTGCAAGCCGGATTTACGAATACGGCGCTTATGCGTTCCGGAACCTGAAATCAGGCATACCGGACGTAGTGCACCTCGATTTTCCCGCGGAAGTGGCCATGGAACGTTTCCGGGACGCGTCCAAACTCGAAAGGGTCTACGCCAAGCAACGGTACCGTACAGAATCGCGGGCCTGCCCCGGATCCCGAGAGATCCGGCAGGCCGTCGACATGATCAACAAAGCCGAACGCCCGGTATTGATTGCCGGACACGGGATATTCGTGCACAAGGCTTACGATGCCCTGATGCAGGCGGTGGAGAAGCACGAGATGGCGGTGGTGGGCTCCGGACCCGTTAGAGGCCACTTCCCCGACGACCACCGGCTTTCGGCAAGCATGTCCAACGAGGCCCTGATGAACGCGGACCTGGTTGTTTTCGTCGGCCAGTATTCAATGCCGCCGGCTGAAGAGTGGACATTCACGCCGGGGGTAAAAACCATCCGGGTCCATCCGGAGCAGGAAGATCTGGGCCGAAACTGGCCGATCGACCTCGGTATTGTCGGCGACGAGAAGGCATTTATGGAAGCTCTCGCAAACAGCCTCCCAGCCAAAAAGCGGGACTCCTGGGTGAACGAAATCGCAGCCGCAAGAGCCGGCTGGGAAAAGACCCAGCTCGAACTTCATGCCCGATTCCTGAAATACAGCCGCGACACCAACACCCTTCATCCTTTTGTTTTATGCAAGGAAGTTCACGATTTTCTTTACAAAGGCGAGATCGATCCGAAGCAGACCGTCACCGGATGGGGCGGCAACATGATCGGATTCGGCTGCATGCGATGGCTGCGGGCCAACCGGCCGGGGCAGGAAGTCACGGTCGTCTACCAGTTCGGCGCCATGGGTCCGGATCTGGCAATGATGATGGGATCGGCCGTTGCGGTTCAGAGGGGAATCGGTCCCCACGCTCCCTACCGGGGAGCTCCGGTGGTCGTTGTTACCGGAGACGCCGGCATGGCCTACAGCCTTCTGGAACTCGACACGTTCGTCAAATACAGGCTCCCCGTAATCTGCATCGTGTACAACAACGACTGCTGGGGAACATTCACCATGGCGACGTCGACGCCTCGGGCGATGCACCTGTACATGTTCCAGGAGGACCTTCGGTATGAAAAAATAGCGGAGAATCTCGGAGTCCGCGGCGAATACGCACAAACCCCCGAGGAGCTTCGCGCGGCCCTGAAACGCAGCTATGACGCTGCGGCCAAACAGGGCTATTCCACCCTGATCAACTGCCGGGGGCTTGCGGATTTCAACCTGGCCGACCGCTATCCGCCGGGACTGGATTTCTCGCCGGAGCCCGGTGTCGGGGCGATTAAACACTGACCTGTAACGCCTGAACGTTGGCAGGTTAACAGGTTGGCAAGTTTGCAGGTTCTGTTTACAAGTTACAGGTTTCCTTGGCCTCAGTGCTGAACCGGAGGCTGAGCCTGACTCTCTTCTGCGTGAGAAACGCGGGCTATGTGGAATGCCTTCCCTTTTTCTCCTGTTACGGGATGCGGGTAGTGAAAGAGAACCAAGGTTGCATCCGGCCAGTGCCTGGCCGCCCTCGTCTTGAGAATATTCGTATTCCGGTAATCGTCGGAGCAGGTCTTCCTGAACCGGGGCACCATGAACAGTTACTTTTCTAAGCCTGAGTTCGTCTAATCCGAAGTTCCCCGGCAAAATGAGTCAAAAATTCCAATAAAGCTATGCC
>CAZPHK010000075.1:0-22118 GCA_964586015.1 uncultured Acidobacteriota bacterium
TGACATGAATGTCATTCCGTATCGGCCCGTTGATCACAACCAAAGGCGCCCAGGACCCGGTACTGACCTCAAATGTGTCAAAGCGTGTTTTGGGGTCTGAAAGAGCGTCGACGACCGCGATCAGCACCGGCATATGAGTGGGAAGAGCACCTGCCATTACGGCATTCACGGCGATTTTTTCGACCGTGGCTTTGCCCATGCGGGGAATCATTTTCGCTACAACATGATCCGGAGGAAGATCCGTCCCTTTCATCATTTCGGCCACGGCTTCTTCCGACGGCGGCATGATCGGCAGACCGTCTCCCCAGCCTTTGCGGTAGAAGAATTCGTTCACCTCTTCAAGTGTGCCCGTAAAGGCGATCCGGGACGGAGTTTCCACGTATTTCCCGGGTGATTTTTCCTCATCGGTCAAAGGATCGGTCAATGCAGCTATAATTTTATCCAGCGCTCCGTCTATTCCGGACCGGATATCTTCGGCGACAGTAGATTCGCACGCGATCGGCGTTCCGATAACCCGAACGCCCGGCATTCCTTTTCCGGATGCCGCGGAGTGAGCGTCATTCACAAAACCGTTATTCGCCAGTAACACGACCGGCGTTCCAAAGCCCTCGATCGCTACACCATTGTAGGCGAGGAACTTTGTGCAGGACCCTCAATCCCCGACCACGGCAACAACCGCGTCCATGTCTTTTGCCCATGCCTCGAATTTCGCGGCATCTTTTTCTACGCTTTCGTCGACATTAGGCGCCGTCGAGTGATACAGGCTGATTTCACTGTCCGGAAACCGTTCCTTCAGTCTCTTTTCGATTTCCCGGGCGATAGGCACGGCGGCCCGCTTGAAATTGGCGAAAAGGCCGATCTTTTTCCCCTCCAGGGTGTCTACTCTTGGAGAAATCCCCAGAAGAGGAATCGGATCCACTTCAGCCCAGGGGCTTAGAACCTCATACTTTTGAGATCCGGATGAACTCCCGGCGGAAGAACATCCGGAATATGAGAATATCGCCATGACGGCGAGAACCGTCGTGGCAAGAATTGGAACAAATCCGCGCATAATACGCTCCTCCTTCATTTTAAATTCCACAATAGGTATTCATTCTGGTTTTTTCAGGAAAATGGGTGCTGTTTTCAAAGAGTGTAAAAAAGAAAGATAAGTTTAAAATATCGGGAAGGATTCCAAATACCTTCAATGCCTCAGCACTCCCGGGACGCGGATGGGTTTACGGGTCCAATCTAGCTTGAAGACTATGAGCAGTCAAGGAAAAGGATCTCGGCCCAAAGATAGACAGAGTGTAAAGAATCCGGCATTTCAGGATTTAGGGGGATCCGATTGCTGAACCTGAATGCATAAATTTGTTTCTAAATTATTAGTACGATGGACAGGGGAACGTGTAATCGACCGGTGCATCTCAAGTCCAAGGTACGCCGGATGCAGGGTTGAACCACGCACGAACTGTTATAATATTAAGATGCATTCCGGCGTCGGGATCGCAGAAGCGGAATGAAAGGTATATGAAAGGAGCCATTATGAAAACAGTGCATCCTGTGAATTCCGGGAAGAGCTTTGTTTCGATTGCTGCGATAACGGTTTTTCTGTTTACGGGATTCACTCTTGCCGCTATGTCGCAGGACATACCACGCATCAGCATCCAGGAATTGAAGGAAATGCTTGACAGCGGCAAACCCGTAACGATTATAGATGCCCAACCCAGGAGCGTCTACGAGGAAGGGCACATCAAGGGCGCCATTTCTCTTCCATGGAAGTCTCATTTAGAATTAGAAGATGTCTGGTCCCTGCCGAACGACATACCGATCGTTACGTACTGCGACTGCGGGCCCGGGGAATCCGACAGTGCGGATGTCGCCGCCCAGCTCATCCGGATGGGTTACGAGGATGTAAAGGTGTTGCAGGACCCGTCAATTCGAGGATGGAAGGAAGCGGGATACCCAACCGAAAAAAAGTAACAGGATCACACAAGAGGGATAGTTTATGGAACTTGATACGATGAAAACGGCAGCGAAAAAAATCGTCTGGACATGTGCGGTAACCGCCGTGCTTTTCCTGGCCCAGGGATTAGCGGCAGGAGCGGTGCTTCAGGCTACTCCCGATCATGTCGAATTCGGAACCGTCGATGAGGGAGATCCGGTTGTCGCGGTTTCGGAAATTGTAAATACGGGAAATAAACCGGTTGAAATCACCAACGTGCGAACCACCTGAGCATGCACCGAAGCTATGCTTGGAAAGCATACACTGGAACCCCACGAGAAAACGGAACTTAAAGTTACCTACAGCACGTCGGGACGTCCCGGCCTTTTTGAAAAGAAAGTCACTTTTACCACAAACATCCCGGGGGAAGAAAAAATCGACATCTTCACGATGAGTGGAGATGTAAGGGAGGCGCCTTCAGCGAAAATCTCCGTAAAGCCGCGCAGAGTTGTGCTGGATGAGTCCGAACGGGGTACGGGAAAAAAGCAGGCGTTTTCGATAACGAACAGCGGCTCCCTGCCGCTCGATATCACGAACATCCGTTTCAGGGACGGCTCAACCGTTTTCTTTGACGGCGCGGGCAAAGGCAACCTCATCGTCGATCCCGGTCAGACCAAAACCCTGGAACTTCAGCTGCCTCCGGACAGCGGGACCGAACCTTCGCAGAAATACATACTCATCGAATGCAACGCGCGCAACGCCGGAGAGTCCGGCTATTTCCTCATCGTGCAGTACGGCAAGCGTTAATCCACGCCCTCGTCAAACAGCCTGTCATGCACAGTCATCCATGACAGGCTGTCTCCTTTCCGTCCCGATTATCGGATCCTGATTGCTTTTTGTCCTTCGTCGAAAGCCTGAATATTGACCTCGTGCAGCCTGGGAGGCAGGATGCCCTTCAGGACGTTGGTCCATCGTTCGGCTTCGAGATCCGGGAAGAAATTGGACAGGGCTCCGATCAAAACCACGTTGGCCACCTGGATATTCCCGAGCTCTTTCGCGATATCCCGTCCGTTGACAATCCAGACATTTTTCTCAAAGTGCTTTTTGAATGTTTCCTCTATGTCGGCGGGATATTGCATCTTCCCCAGGTTCACTGCAGGGGGAAGAATTGTGTGATTGTTGAGAATGACCTTCGCTTCAGGCTTCAGCCAGTTGATGTACCGCAGCGCTTCCAGCAGCTCGAATGAAACAAGGAAATCGGCGTCGCCCTCTTTGATAAGCGGCGAATAAACTTTTTTGCCGTACCGGAAATGCGTCGTCACATCCCCGCCGCGCTGGGCCATGCCGTGAACCTCCGCTTTCTTCACATCGTACCCGGCTTCGAGCAGGACCTGTCCCAGGATGTTGCTTGCCAGGATGGTTCCCTGTCCCCCCACGCCTGAAAGAAATATGTTTTTCGTTTCTCCATTGTCGGACATAGTCCCTCTCCTCATTCCTCAAGCGGCACAATGCTTTCGAATTCACACACCTGGAAGCATACGGCACAACCTGCGCACTGGTCGGCGTTGATGAACGCCCTTCCCTTTCTCTTGTCTCCGTCCCTGGTTATACCCTCTTCCGCCACCCAGCTGATGGCCGGGCAGCTGACGTTGAGGCATATTTTGCAGCCTCTGCAGATGTCTTCCTGAATCCGGTAGTGGGAGTAACGGAAACGCTCCTGCGGCCGGGCACGGCGCAGCAGCATACAGGGACTGTTTTTTGTAATGACGACCGACGCTTCGTTTCTCGAAACCTCTTCCCGGATCACCTGGATCGTTTCCTTGATATTGTAGGGGTCCACGGTTCTTACATGCTTTACGCCGACGGACCGCGCCAGCTGTTCGAAATCGACCATGGGCGCCGGATCCCCCTTTATCGTAAATCCCGTCCCCGGATGCTCCTGCTGCCCGGTCATGGCCGTAATGCTGTTGTCCATGATTATGGTCGTGGAATACCCGCCGTTGTAGACGGCATCCATGAGGGGCCCGATTCCGCTGTGAAGAAACGTCGAATCTCCCAGGACCGCGCATATCTTGCCCAGCCCCTCTTCCCCTACCGCTTTCCCTGCACCGTAGGATCCGCCGACGCCGGCGCCCATGCATGTGGAAAAATGCATGGCGGAAAGCGGGGGCGACACACCGAGCCCGTAACAGCCGATATCCCCGAACACAAAAAGCTTCAGCTTCTTCAGGGCGTAAAACAAAGGCCTGTGGGAACAGCCGGCGCAGAGATTCGGCGGACGTTTCGGCAGCTCTTCCGTTTCAACCCGTACCGGCACCGACACGGATTCCTTGCCGGTTACGGCCTTTGACAGCGACCGTTCTATAATCGCAGGCGTCAGCTCGCCGATGGAAGGAACCAGGTCTTTGCCGTGGGACACATCGAATCCCATCGCCCGGATCTCGGTTTCGAGGAAAGGATCCAGTTCTTCGACAATAATGACCTTCCGGACCTGATTGAAATATTCACGAATCATTCCCTTGGGCAGTGGCCAGATCATGCCCAGTTTCAGAAAGGAGTACCCGGGGAATACTTCTTTCGTATAAAGACAGGAAACGCCCGAGGTAATGAATCCGACGGAAGTGTCGTTGATCTCCATGACGTTGTACGGGAATTCCTCTTCCGCATAGGAGGTAAGATTCTTCATTCTCTCCTCGACGACCTGCCGCCTGATGCGGGCATACATGGGAACCATGACCAGCTTGGCAACTTCTTTCTTGTCCAGTTTTATTTCAATCCCGGATTCCGTTCGTTCGCCCAACTCGACGGGAGAATCGCTGTGGGATACCCGTGTCTCGCTCCGCAACAAAACCGGTGTATCGAACTGTTCGCTTATATCGAAAGCAATCTTCGTAAAATCCCTGCACTCCTGTGAATCGGCCGGTTCGAGCAGGGGCACCTTGCCGAAGCGGGTCCACTGCCGGCTGTCCTGCTCGTTCTGGGAACTGTGCTGACCGGGATCGTCGGCGACGGCCACCACCATGCCGCCCTTCACCCCGACGTAGGATATTGTCATGAAAGGGTCCGCCGCGACGTTCAGGCCGACATGTTTCATACAGACAAGCGCCCGTCCTCCTGCGACAGAAGCGCCGTGCGCAACCTCCATGGAAACCTTCTCGTTCGGCGACCATTCCGTGTACACTTCGTCGTACCCGGAAAGCCTGGCCAGGATTTCGCTGCTCGGAGTACCCGGATAGGCGCAGCCGACCTTGACGCCGGCCTCCCATGCCCCTCTGGCAATGGCCTCGTTTCCCTGCAATATCCTTTTCATACATCCTCCTGAAAACCGCGTCCGAAACACACCCGGAGATATTACACCGAAGACGCGTCTGAAGGCGATATTTTATGGAATTCGTTATTTCGCGTATCCGATGGCCTTGATCGGATCCAGCGTGGACGCGCGATAGGCCGGGTACAGGCCGAAAAACACGCCGATGGAGATGGAAAAGGCCACGGCAAGCAGGATAAAGAGAGGGGAGAGGCTGAAAGGAAGGCCGGTAAGGAGCGAGATCCCGAGTGCGCCCAGAAGGCCGATCGATACGCCAAGGACGCCTCCCAATCCCGTCAAAGTCCCGGATTCGACCAGAAACTGCCAGAGGATATGCCACCGAACGGCTCCAACGGCTTTGCGAATGCCGATCTCGTTTGTCCGCTCCGTGACGGATACCAGCATTATATTCATTATCCCGATCCCTCCAACCAGGAGCCCGATGGAAGAAATTGCGGACAGGATCAGGGCTATCGGCGCCGTAAGCCGTTCAATAAAATCGAGTGTGGCGTCGAGAGACGTCACGGCAAAATCGTTCTCTTCATTTGCTTTTAATTTCCGCTGCCGCCGCATCACCTGGATAACCTCATCGGTGGCTTCCTCAAGGGAAAAATCATCCCGTACGGAAGCCATGATGTACGGCGAATCCATATCGGTCTCCATAGTGTCCTGATAGGTTGTATAGGGGATTGCGACAAAATTGTCGCCCACCTCGCCCAATGCCTTCCGCTCCGCAAACGCCCCCACGATTGTAAATTCATAGTCGTTGATCCGGATTTTTTTCCCGATCGGATCGATATTGGGAAAGAGATCGCGTCTCGGGCTGTTGCTCAGGACCACGACTTTTGCGCGGCGGGAGACTTCCGTATCGGTAAACATTCTTCCGTCGCTGATATCCAGGCTGTATATCTGAAGCAGCGACGGTTGCGTTCCGATTATTCCAACCATCCGGCTCTTTGCGTCCCGATAACTCAAGGTCGGAGGAATCCCCTGGCGCTCGATATTAAACGCGACATGGCTCAAGGATTTGCATTGGGAGGCTATCGCCTGCATATCCTCCTCTTCAATATCCTTGCGGCGCAGCATCGACTCGTCGAATCCGCCGACGAGAAAGTCGAACTTCTGCACCAGCAGAACCGTCTGCTGGTAGCTGCTGACCTCGCTGACGATGCTGGCTCTCAATCCGAGCAGAATGGAAACCATTCCTATCAACGACGATACGCCTATCGCAACTCCAAGAATGACCAGTCCGCTTCTCAGCTTGTGCGCAAAGAGCACATCCATGGCGATACCCAGGTTTTCACGAAGCAGGGAGGTGCGTTTACGGCTATTCATAGCGCAATGCCTCAATAGGATCCAGCCTGGCGGCCTGCATGGCCGGATAGGCTCCGAAGAAAATTCCGACCAGGAAGGTTACGCCCAGGCCGGCCATAATGGACCATATTTTTATGGCATACGGCAGGGGGGAATAATAGGCGATGATCGCCGCGATCGCGAAACCCACCAGGATCCCCAAAATACCCCCGACCATGGACAGCGTGGCCGATTCCACCAGAAACTGCCATAGAATATTCCTGCGGGTCGCCCCCAGGGCCTTGCGGATCCCTATTTCCCATGTCCGTTCCGTTACCGACATCAGCATGATGTTCATGATGATGATCCCGCTCACCACGAGACTGATCGATACTATTCCAACCAGCACGATGTATATCTTGGAGCTGATGGACTTCCAGAGATCCAGCAGGCTTTTCTGGGAAACTATGCCGAAATTATCGTCCCGCTTCGGTCCGAGATGACGCCGGACGCGCATAACCATCCGGGCCTGATCCATGCACTCCGACGCCAGGGCCAGGCTTTTCGGCTTGATGGAAATCGTCAAAGACTGCCGGGCGCCGAACAGCTTTTCATACGCGGTAATAGGTATCACTATCGACAGGTTGGGATTGCCTCCGAGCCCTCTGGGCCGCTTGTCCAGAACGCCGATAACCTGGAAAGGCAATCCGTCCACCTTGATATCCCTGCCGATAGGATCGACCGAAGGATAAAGCTCCTCGGCAACGTCAAACCCGATTACCGCCACATTCCTTTTGCGGCTCACTTCCTGGGAAGAAAAATGCCGTCCGTCCTCGAGATCATACTCCCCAATCATCGGATAATTTTCGGTTCTTCCCTGCACGGATACAGACTTGATATTGACATTGCGATAGCGCACGTCCACGGAGGTGGACAAACCGGCATCCATGTATTCCGCCAGTGTGACATGCTCCCGAAGGTAGTTAAGATCGGAATAAGTGATTTTCGGATTATGCCTTGCTTTCAGGAATTTATCGAAATCGGAGATGACCTCGAGCGCATTCATCCGCTGCACCTGAAAAATACCGGATCCCGAACCGATCATCTCATTCTCGACGTAGGCATTCGCACCGTCAAGAATACTGACGACGGCCATAACCGACATGACTCCGACGATATTCCCCAGCAGCGTCAGGAAAGTCCGTAATTTATGCGCCCACAGTTCTTCAAGCGCGATCAGCATTCCGTGCAACAATTGCATGGCCGCAACCCTTATGAATCCGGCGATGTTCGCCCCTAATCCGCCCTGTACGAGCGGCACACTCAGTATACGATCCTTCCCGCCCGGGAGTTTCAGCTCCGGTCCAAATATCAGCCCGCATTTACAGTAGAGTTTCTACCGCAGCGGATTAGGATAGAAAGGTGAAGATAATACCGGTTCAACGGGATTCGCGCGCCGGAAAACGGCAGTGGGAGTGCGGTAAACCCGTGTTCAAATCGTGGATTATTCTTAATCCATCCAGGGTCAGCCACGGCGCGATTACGGAAATGACTTCGGTTTCACTTGCAATCAATTCGGCCATCCCCCCTGTAGCAACCACTTTCATCTCCGCTCCAAGCTCATCACGGAAACGTTCGACCATACCCTCAACCAGGCCGATGTACCCGAACAGCATCCCGGACTGCAGGGAGTGGGTCATATTTCTTCCGATAACCGCAGGAGGTCTCTGCAGCCCCACCCTTGGAAGTTTGGCGGCCCGTTGAAACAACGCATCCGACGCGATCCCGATTCCGGGAGCAATCGCCCCCCCCAGATATTCCCCTTCTCTTGAAACGGCATCAAACGTAGTGGCGGTTCCGAAATCCACGACACACGCGGGACCGCCGTATAGTGTGAGGGCCGCGACGACATCCACAATTCTGTCGACGCCCAACTGAGACGCATCTTCGTAGTGGATAGCCACACCCGTATTGCATGCATGGTTTACCACCAAAGGATCATTCCCGAAATAACGCCGGCAGGCATTGGCGATTATGTCGGTAAGCGGCGGCACCACCGAGGAGATCGCGGCGCCATGTACGGCCGACTCCGCCACACCGGCCTGTCTGAGGAGACTCAAAATTAAAAGTCCGTACTCATCCGGAGTTTTTTCACTCTCCGCGGCAAAACGCCAGTGCGAACACAATGCATCCCCGTCGTACAGGCCAAGTGTTATATTCGTGTTGCCGATGTCTATTGCAAGCAACATGGAAGGCTCCCGAACGTCAAGAAAATGGCGATACTGCAGGTTAAGCCTCATCCTTGGGAGCAGGTTTCCCCGCGGCGTCGAAACCTCCCATTCCGCGACAGTTCTGGCACTTCCCGCTTCCGTGTGGATAGCAGGAAGTGCAGATCTTTCCCTTCTGCAGACTCAGTCGACCCTGGCCGTGACAGGCATTGCACTTTCCGGTGCCTTTGCAGTGGGGGCATACCCGATAGGATTTTGACATGATTTCATCCCCTTTCCATCAGCTCCTCTGGCAGCAGGAACAGATAAAGGTACTGCGATTTCCCTGCCGTATCCGCTGTATGGCACTTCCGCAGCGGATACAGGGCTTCCCATCCCTCTGAAATACACTCAGATAGTACTGATTTTTACCGGGATTCCCTTCCAGATCAATAAAATCCGAAAAGCTGGTTCCCCTGCGGCGGATGGCACGGCGCAACACCTCGCGGATCGCCGCGACCAGTCGCGATACTTCCTTTGAATCAAGAGTGCAGCAACGGCGCGAAGGGTGGATCCCGGCCAGGAATAATGCCTCGCAGACATAAATATTTCCCAGACCCGCAATTTTCTGCTGGTCCAGAAGAAAAGCCTTCAATTCACGCCGGCTGTTTCGAAGCATCGGCCGCAGCCACACGGCATTGAATCCGGGTTCCAGCGGATCCATCCCGATGGAACGGATTTCGGGAATATGTCCCGGCCGCGCCACTTCATAGACCGACAGGAGACCGAAACGGCGGGGATCCCGATATTCCAGTACGGACGCGTCGGAGAAAATCACAGCCGCGTGTGTATGTTTGGCGCCTTGAAAATCCTGTCGGTGATAAAGCAATCGCCCGCTCATTCCAAGGTGTATAAGCCAGAATATCTTAGGTTCCAACTCAACAACCAGATATTTGCCTCGACGCAGAATCCTGCGTATTGTACGGTTCCGAAGCTTGACGGCAAAGTCGCCGGACACCGGTCTGCGCAGCGGCCGACCGGAAAGGGAGACACGGACGATTTTCTTGCCGGTCACAGTTTCCCGCAGCTTTCGGGCAAGCGTTTCAACCTCAGGCATCTCAGGCATAAAATTAAAGATTCAAGATTGAAGATTAAAGATTGAAATCCGGCTCCTCCTGTACTAATTGAGAGGATCCAGGACATCCATAAACGCCGAAACCGAAAACACAGCCTTCCCCAGACCGGGTTCGCCGTATCCCATCATCGGAGGCAGACTATACCGCAATCTCGTATCGCGATATACCCGCAGCAGCCGGACGTGATATTCCAGAGGAGCTCCCTCCTGATCTTTTCCGAGAACACTCATGGGTTCCGGGCACCAGGTTGTAAACCGCGGGGAAATTCCGTGGCTCATGAAAAAATCGAGGCCTTCCGCTGTGGATGCGATAGCGTCGTCAATCGTACCGAATCCGTAAGGGGATGCCATTTCGACGCCCGCGACGAAGTTGGGAATCACGCGTTCCGGTTGAAATACCGTCGCGGCATCCAGGATCCTTTTGATCCACTCGTCCCGCCCGATATACCTGGCCTTGCCGGGGCAGTACCGCTCAAACAGGCGCTTGTCCCAGATTTCGAAGTTGGGATGATAAATCTGCACACCGGCATCCAGAAGCCTTCGCACCTCGTCTTTTGGAAGCGCCTGGACAACCACCTTGCTGATCCATCGTTTCGGCCACCTTTTCTCTATAGCCTCGGGATAACGGACATAAAAATCGATCTCGGACATGCCTTCCAGCGTACCGGTGATGCTGCCGCCTGTTACGGTATAGGCCTTGCTGTCGCTGTCCGCCGACGCAATGATTTCAAGGGCTTCGATGATTTCTTCAACGGATTTGACGGTTGTGTACGACCTGCCGGACTTCTTCTTCTGCTGGCGATAATTCTTATTGATATCGCAAAACTGGCATGCTTCCTCGGGCCCTTGATACTGGCAGAGCCGGAAGGTCGTCAGGTAAAGCAGGTATCCCCATTCGATCGTGGGCGCAATATCCATGACAGGTTTGCCGTCCGCCAGGGTACGGCTGTAATATTCGGGCGATTTCTGCAGTTCCACATGAGCGAGAATCCGGCCGTCAAGCTTCAGGACGAGGCCTTCCTCTGCGGAATCCAAACAGTAGGGAGACGCAGGATTCAGGCGAACGGAAACGATCGTCGGACTGAAGTTATAGGGTCCGGCCACCAGGCGAATTTCCTCCGGCGCTTTTGAGAATTCCTTCTGCCGCATTTCCTTCATCGGAACCATGTCGAAGGAAAAGATAAAATACGCCTTGCGCTTGAAACGGGCAGCGGTTTCCAGGGCCGCCGGGGACCATGCCATTCCCCGGCGAAGGAGATCCTCCTTGACGATCGCCTCCATCGGTATGTCCGGATAGCGTTTGACAAGATCTTCAATTTCGGAGATTACATCATTCTTTGTGTTCATAAATGTTTGTGCCGCCTGGAAGTGATCGATCACGCCCGGCGAAGCGGGGTGCGTGATCGGTATCGGTTTCGGAATCGATCGCAATGCAGGGAATCTGTTTTTTCAAACGTATATCCAGATTTCCGATTCCGATAGCGACCCCCAACGTCTGAGCCTTCCAAAGCCGCACGGCCGGAGGCCGTGGGTTTAGTTGCAACCAAGGGAGAAAATGCTCTACAAATCATCCGAACTGGATTCTCCGATGTCTTCGGAATCTCCACCTCCGGAAGCCTCCCGGGCGGCCTCTTCCGCAAGCTGATCAATGTCCTCCCCCGCAAAGTCCTCACCCATCTCGCTGCCCATCTTCTTCACCCACCGGGCGATACTGGCAGGATCGGATTCGTCCAGTCCGGACATATTCGCGGGATCGGCAAGCGATTCAAGCCGGCTTTCCTCCGTTTTCGGCGATGCAAAGCGCGAGAAAAGCCTTTCGATATCATCGCTCCCGCAGAATTTACAGTGAGGTCGAAACGTCGCGGGCGTCAACACCAGCCAACTCATCCTCTTCCTGCATTTATTGCAATAGTATTCGTAAATCGGCATTGAATTCTCCGCGGTCACTCCTTGCGCCGGTAAGGCCCGCTCTTTCCTCCGCTCTTTTCCAGCAGGCGCACCACTTCAATTGTAGCGCCCTTTTCGACCGCTTTCACCATGTCGTAGAGGGTGAGGGCCGCGACCGAAGCAGCGGTCAACGCCTCCATCTCCACGCCGGTTGTGCCGGAACACGAAACACTGGCCAGGAAATGCACTCCATCCCTGCGTGTTTTCGCTTTTACGTCCACATGAGTCAGCAGCAGCGGGTGGCACAGCGGGATAAGACCCGGCGTCTGTTTTGCGGCCATTATCCCGGCCAGTCGCGCGGTTTCCAGTGCATTTCCTTTCGGGAGATCCCCTTCACGGAGCAGGGAAAGCGTTTTCCGCGACAGTCGGATGAATGATTCCGCAAGAGCGGTTCTACTGGTAACAGGCTTCGCCGTTACATCCACCATGCGCGCTTTCCCGTCGGAATCCAGATGCGTCAATTCAGTTCCGGGTTTTTTCTCGACCATAATACATTACCTTCCAACCGGTGAATCCAGGGTCAACCGGGCGGTTTTAGAAATCATTCATTCCCGTTAACGCTGGCGGAAAAAGAAATCGGGCAACAGCATAACATCCACGATTTCGCCCTTCTTCAGACGGTCCCTGTTTCTGGGGAAAATATAGGTGGCATTCGCTCCCGTAAAGCCTATGATATCGGCCGAGCTTTTCCACGGCAGAGGCTCAACTTTCAACCCGCCTTCGTTCCAGAACACCCAGGCCGGAAAAAATGCCATTCTTCCCGAGGACTGCTTCATATCGGCCAACAGCTCCCCTTTCATCCTGTGCAGTTCCGGCTGTGCCATGCCGCACAGACTTCCCAGGGCGGGGCGCACGAAGCATTCAAAAGTGACAAGGGCGGAGATCGGATTCCCCGGCAGTCCGAATATCAGGGTATCGCCCTTGCGTGCGAAAACGGTGGGTTTGCCCGGCTTGATCGCTACTTTGCTGAAAAGTATCTTGAGTCCCAGTTCTTCAAATACCTCCTGGACGAAGTCGTACTCTCCCATCGAAACGCCGCCGGTTATGATTAGCACATCACGCTGGAGTCCCAGGATCATCTTTTCACGCAAATCCGCCCTGTTGTCCCTCACTATTCCCAGATATTCCGATTCCAGTCCCATGTAGGTCAGCTGGCCCTGAAGACAATAGGCATTGGAGTTGCGGATCTGATCCGGACGGGGCACCTGGTCGATCTCCACCAGCTCATCCCCCGTTGCAAACACGGCAATACTCGGATTCTTCCATACCTTTACCTGGCTGTATCCGAATGTCGCCATTACGGCAATTTCGGCCGGGCCGACGCGATGGCCGGTTTTAAGCACGACTTCTCCCTCGGCGGCTTCCGATCCCAGCAGCGCAATATTCTCCCCGGCCTTGACCGGTTTTAAAATTGCAACTTTCCGTCCGTCGTCGGAAAGCCGGCACTCCTCAACGATCTGCACGCCGTCCGCCCCCGAGGGAACGGGAGCTCCCGTCATGATCGACATCGCCCGGCCGGGAGGCAATACTCCGGGCATTCCTCCTCCGGCACGGATTTCCCCGGCGACCTCAAGCTCCACCGGAGCGTTCGCAACATCCGCCGCGGCAACCGCATACCCGTCCATGGCGGACCTGTTGAAGGGCGGGATATTACAGGTAGCGGACAGATTTTCGGCCAGCACCCGCCTTAAGGAAGACTGGAAAGAAACCTGTTCGACTTTTCCTTCCGGCAGGTTCGACAACACAATCCCAAGGGCTTCTTCCACACTTATCATAAACACTCCCGCGGCAGTAATCGACCACACCTGGAAGGCGTGGCTTTTATTTGTCCCGCAAAGCGGGTCTCGGAGCCGGAACGGCAGAGCCTTCCAGGGTCGCACGGCCTCCGGCCGTGGATTTAGTTGCAACCGAAAGGCAAATGCCCTAAATATCCCTGTGCCCCAAAATCCAGATCAAGACAGGGTGCCGTCAAAAAACCAACCGATTTCAATAAAATCCCTCAAACCCCGGAAACAAGCATGCCAGGATTTCCACTTCCCGGCTGTCGACGCTATCTTTTATACCCGATTTTTCGCAGAAATTCCTTCCGGGTTTTTACATCTTCCGCCGTCTCGACTCCCTTGGGTGAAGAACCGTCCACGACACCCAGCACCCCACGCCCCTGCCCGGTTTCGACGACAATTATCTCCACCGCATTTGCCGTGGCACAATAAATCGTACAGACTTCGGCACAGGCCTTAATCGCATTCAGGAAGTTGATGGGAAAAGCATCCCTGATCAGGCATATAAAGGCGTGTCCCGTGCCCATGCTCATCGCATTTTCAGCAGCGCGCCTGCTCAATTCAGAGTCATTTCCCTCCACCCGGATCAGGCACGGGCCGGATGCTTCACAGAACGCAATCCCAAATTTACCGTGGGGGCAGCTGGAAACGAAAATTTCATACAGGTCCTCGACCGTTTTAATGAAATGGCTTTGGCCCACAACAACATTGCAATCTTCTGGAATAGAGAGCCGGACGCTTTTAATTTCCATGATTTCCCCCAAAAAAAATTAATCCGATCCGATGTTGAATCGTCCGCTTAATTCCACGGCGCCTCATTGGACATTGTACCCTTCAGCAGGATTCTACGGTACATCCCGAAATCTTAAATACACCCAACAGTTGCTACGACTGCAGGCTTCATCTATAATCTCCACGTATTCAGTGCCGGGGATTGTAACACAGTTGACCGTCGCATACCCCCGGCATCGGCAGTTCGCTTAAAATACAAGGGAGCGAAACCCTAGACCAAAGGTGATCTATGTGCGGGATTGTTGGATATGTCGGCTCAAAGCCTGTAGTACCTGTCATTATCAACGGCCTTCGAAAACTTGAATACCGGGGATATGACTCCGCGGGACTGGCTGTTGCCAGCTCCGGCAAAGTTTCGATTCGAAGAACTCCGGGGAAATTGTCCAATCTGGTCCATTCCCTGGAAAATGAACCGTTAACCGGCAACTACGGGATCGGCCATACTCGATGGGCAACCCACGGACGTCCGACGGAAGAGAATGCCCACCCCCATCGAGACTGCACGGGCAAAATCGTCGTCGTCCACAACGGAATCATTGAAAACTACCTCGAACTGAAAACCAGGCTGCAGCAGGAAAACCATCGTTTTGCGACCGAAACGGATACGGAAGTCATCGCGCATCTCGTGGAATCGCTGATGCCCGAAAAGCCTTTCCCGGAAGCGGCGGCCGCCGCCCTGCAACAGCTGCGCGGGAGTTATGCCGTCTGCATGCTCTGCGCGGACTGCCCGGACACCATCATTACGGCCCGAAGCGGCCCGCCCCTGATCCTCGGGATAGGCAAGCAGGAGCTTCTCGTGGCATCGGACGTACCGGCGCTTCTCGAACATACGAAAGACATGTATTTCATGCAGGATGGTGAAATGGCGATACTGACGCCTGACGGAGTCCGTGTTCAGAACCTTCAGGGAGAGGAAATCCAAATCACCCCTCAGGAAATCCAGTGGAGCGCGGAAATGGCTGAAAAAGGCGGATACAGTCATTTTATGCTGAAGGAAATATTCGAACAGCCCCGATGCGTGCAGGAATCCATCGCCGGCAGAATCTCCATGGATTCGGGAGAAATTTTTCTTGAAGACGCCAATATCCCCAAAGATGTCCTTGAAAAAATCAACCGGATTCATATCGTTGCATGCGGCACATCCTGGCACGCGGGGCTGGTGGGAAAGTTCCTGATCGAAGAGCTCGCGCGCGTACCGGTTGAAATAGACTACGGATCGGAATTCCGTTACAGAAACCCCCTTGTCGACGAAAACTCCCTCGTTATCGCAATCAGCCAGTCGGGAGAGACTGCCGACACTCTGGCCGCCGTGCGGGAAGCCAAGATGAAAAAGGCCAGGATTCTATCCATCTGCAACGTCGTCGGAAGCATGCTTTCCCGGGAAAGCGACGGAACCCTGTATATCCGCAGCGGCCCTGAAATCGGCGTTGCCTCAACAAAAGCCTTTACGTGCCAGCTCATGGTCCTCCTCCTGGTCGCCCTTTACATCGCCCAGGAGAAGAAACTGATAACGCGGGAACAGAAACTCAATCTCATTTCCGATCTTGCCAAGCTGCCGCAAAACCTGGAATGGATTCTTTCCCAGGACTCTTTTTATAAGGGAATTGCCAAAGAGATATACCGCTGCAGCAACGCCCTGTATCTCGGCCGTGGAATTCACTACCCCATTGCTCTTGAAGGCGCCCTAAAGCTGAAAGAAATCTCCTATATCCACGCTGAAGGGTATCCTGCCGGAGAAATGAAGCATGGACCCAATGCGCTTATCGATCACAACCTGCCCGTTGTAGGCCTGGCGGCCAGAGACACGCGCAATCCGAAATCGGTTCTGCGTTACGAAAAAATGATCAGCAACATTGAAGAGGCACGGGCCAGGGATGGGATTATTATCGCCCTGGCGAGCGAAGATGACGATCGAATACACGAAATAGCGGATCATGTCATCCCGATTCCGGCGACATCCGACTATCTTCTGCCCGTTCTGATGAGCGTTCCTCTTCAGCTGCTGGCGTTTCACATCGCCCTGCTTCGCGACTGCGATGTCGATCAACCCAGAAACCTGGCTAAAAGCGTCACGGTCGAATAGCAATCGCCGGTTTGTGATGGACGAACGTTGATTTTGCTTTTAAAATTCAATTTTGCTGTCGGTTCCCCCAAAATGATATAAAATTTGTGCCATCGGCCTGCATTCTCAGGGGATTCTTAGTAAGGCTGCAAAAAGCCCTGTAAGGAATACAGGACAGCAACCAGGAGACAGAATGGGGTTTGTACCGTCGGACATTAAGACAGTGAGGCATTACCATCGGCCTGTCGAAAGACCGTTCACTGCCGAGGAACGCGATAAAGTCACGATTCTGGTCGGAGGATTGACCCGGAAGCACGAAGAGTTTATCCGGGCCGTTTTCCAGGGAAGCGGGTATAAATGCGAATTGCTTCCCATTCCGGACCAGGAAGCTTTCCACCTCGGGAAAGAATACGGCAACAACGGGCAGTGCAGCCCTGCCTACTTCACGTCGGGCGCTCTGATTCAATACCTAAGAAATCTTGAAGCCGGCGGAATGTCCCGCTCCGAAATCGCCGACCACTATCTGTTTTTCACCGCGGGCTCCTGCGGCCCC
The DNA here is from genome assembly GCA_964586015.1 of uncultured Acidobacteriota bacterium. Lineage (GTDB taxonomy): Bacteria > Acidobacteriota > UBA6911 > UBA6911 > UBA6911 > UBA6911. Next base: position 17,002 of record CAZPHK010000075.1, read on the forward strand.
TGCCGTTTCGGCATGTACGCGGCCGAGTACCGCCAGGCACTGCAGAACGCGGGCTTCGACGGATTCCGAGTCCTCCGTTTCCAGCAGGATGAAGGAATACGCCAGAAGACGCAGGCCCCGGGACTGAAATACACGATCGACTTCGGCCTGGGTATGCTCAAGGTTCTATTCCTGGGTGACGTATTGAACGATCTGACACACAACATCCGCCCCTACGAGGTAAATCCAGGGGAAACCGACCGGGTCATGGCCCTTTGCGTTGAAGATCTTTGCGACCATCTTCGCACCTACAAGGCCCCGGACCTTGTGGATGTTACTCCCGGATGGGTTACATCCTATCTGGCGAAAAGAAACTTCCAGCGCGGCCTCTACAGTTTTCTCTACAAAATGCGCCAGCACCTCAACGGCAAGGAATTCCGGGCTGTACTGGAAAGATGCCGCAAACGGATCGACGGCATCGCCATAGACCGGATGCGTCTCAAACCGGTGGTAAAAATCATCGGAGAGTTCTGGGCGCAGACCACCGAGGGCGGCGGCAATTACCAGATGTTCCAATTCCTGGAACGGGAAGGCGCGCAGGTACAGCCCGAGGCGATCGGGACATGGATCGCCTATCTCCTGGCGCATGCGAAGATGCAGATGTACCCGAAGCGCGGAATGGACGCGCAATGTATCGAGCCTTCACGATGGGATCTTCGGCAGCGGTTTCGGAATGAAATGAGTTTTCAGAAGAAACGGGCGCTGCTGATCACGGGGGAAAAATTGTACGCCGGTCTCTATCACAAGGTGATCCGTATGCTCGGAGATACCGCGCACCGCCTGGTCCCTCAGGAAAAGCTCGCCGAAATGGCGGATCCCTTTTACAAGGCTCTGGCGCGCGGCGGCGAAGGGTATCTTGAGGTGGGGAAAAATATCTATTACCACTCCAACAAGCTCTGCCACATGGTGCTGAGCCTGAAGCCATTCGGCTGTCTCCCCTCGTCGCAGTCCGACGGCGTTCAGTCGGCCGTAATCAACAGGTTTAAAGACATGACCTACCTTCCGATCGAAACATCGGGCGAAGGGGAGGTCAATGCCCACAGCCGCGTTCAGATGGCGCTGGGAGAAGCCAAAGCCAAGGCCAAGATGGAATTTCAGGAAGCGCTGGCGAAAACCGGAAAGAGGCTCGAGGAGATCCGGGCCTTTGCTTCCAACCATATTGAGTTAAGCCGACCTCTGTACACCGTTCCGCACCACGATGGAGTTGCCGGAGTGGCGGCAAATTTCGTCCTGCACGTAAACGACCTGATGTCCGGGCGAACGGCTTTGAAAAACTGACACGTAGAAGCCGGAGGATGTTGGTTGGGACGAACCTTCCGGCTTCGCTCTAGCCGAAGCAAAGCTTCGGCCGAGCTACTCCGGACAAGCTGGTGTTCGCCCTCATGATTGAAGATTCGAGCTACTAGGGATTCGGAAGCTTGATTATTATGTTGTTTTGGGATCGGTTGGCCGTAGGGGCAAATCTTGTGTACGCCCTCTGAACTAAAAGAAATCAGAAGTCTTTATTATTTTGTGACTGCCGGGAGAACGTAGTGACTGCGGTGAAATTTCATGTCGGGATTGACGTAGGTTCCACAACCGTCAAGGCTGTCGTCGCTGACGCAGAAACCGATTCTTTGCTGTGGAAAGACTATCGCCGTCATGATACGCGCCAGGTGGAAACCCTGCTCGACTTCCTGCGCCGGATGGAAGCAGACACCGGCATGGCTCCCGACAACTGCCGGGTTTTCATGACCGGCTCCGGCGGTACGATGCTGGCCGAGCAGATCGGCGCTAAATTCGTCCAGGAGGTTCTCGCAGCTTCCCTTGTCGTCGAGAGACGCTGCCCGGAGGCGGCATCCTTCGTTGAAATCGGCGGGCAGGACGCCAAAATCGTCGTTATGCGCAAGGACCCGGAAAGCGGCCGGATCAAGAAGATACCGTCCATGAACGACAAGTGCGCCGGCGGCACGGGCGCCATCATCGACAAAATCAGCACCAAGCTGGGAATTCCCCTCGCGGAACTTTGCAACCTTCGCTACAACGGCCTGCGGGTATATCCGGTCGCCGGCAAATGCGGCGTTTTCGCCGAAACCGACATCAACGGATTGCAGAAACAGGGAATCGGATCGGAAGAGCTCATGGCTTCCCTGTTTGAAGCTTTCGTGCTTCAAAACCTCAAAGTGCTGGCACGGGGCCACACCTTGATGCCCCACGTCATACTATTGGGAGGCCCGAACGCCTTTATTCCCGGCATGCGCGAAGCCTGGCAGCACAACATCGCGCAGATGTGGAATGAGCGCGGGATCTCCATTCCTGAAGGGTCCTCCCCGGAAGAGCTGATACGGGCCCCGCGGGACGCCGAGTACTACGGAGCGCTGGGCGCCATTGAATTCGGTAAAGAGGAGGTTCTGGACGTCGGCCGGTACCGCGGACTCTCAAGCATTGAGGATCTCGTCAACGACCGCTCGGCCGGCCGTAAGCGGGGCGGCCAGGGAATGCCGGCCCTGGTTGCATCGGAAAAAGAAGTTCAGGAGTTCCTGGATGCCTACGCTCCTCCGCGTTTTGAGCCTCCGAAATTCAATCCGGGAGACGTTGCCAGAGGTTTCATCGGCGTCGACGGCGGATCGACGTCTACAAAAGCCGTCCTCCTGTCCCTCGAAGGAGAGGTCCTGGCCAGGGTCTATCAGCTTTCCAAAGGCAATCCCATCAAGGACACAATCGAAATTCTCGAAAAACTGCGCAATCAGGTCGAAGCGCAGGGTGCGGGTATTGAAGCGCTGGGAGCAGCGACCACGGGCTACGCCAAGGACACGCTGCGGGATGTCATCTGCGCGGATGTCGCTCTTGTCGAGACGGTCGCCCATACAAAGTCCGCCCTTCACTACTACGAAACCCCGGATGCCATCGTAGACGTGGGCGGCCAGGACATCAAACTGATGTTCCTTAAAGACGGCAGGGTCAAAGACTTCAAACTGAACACGCAGTGTTCGGCAGGCAACGGATACTTTCTGCAGGCCATTTCGGAAGGATTCGGCTATAAGGTGGAGCAATTCGCCGATGTTGCCTTCACCGCCCGCGAAATGCCCATCTTTCCTTACGGCTGCGCCATATTCCTGCAGTCGGACATATCCAGTTTCCAGGGGCAGGGATGGAAACCGAACGAGATTCTTGCCGGGCTCGCGGCAGTATTGCCCAAGAACGTCTGGCTCTATATCGCCAAAATCCCCAATCTGCCCGAACTGGGCACCCGTTTTATCCTTCAGGGAGGAACGCAGAACAATCTTGCCGCAGTCAAGGCACAGGTGGATTTTATCAAAGAGCGTTTCCGCAGTTCCGGCAAAACGCCCGAAATCACCGTTCACAAACATGCGGGAGAAGCCGGGGCCATCGGGGCCGCATTCGAGGCCATGACGCTGTGGCAGCAGGGAAGGAAAACGACATTTATCGGGCTGGACGCCGTCAGGAATATTGAATACCGGACTACGGTCGGAGAAGAGACACGGTGTCATTTCTGCAAAAACAACTGCCTGCGCACATTCATCGACATAGGCTCCGGAAACGGATCGGGGTCGACCGCGGGCAACAGCACGCGAAGGCTCATCGTGGCGACCTGCGAGAGGGGCACGGTGGAAGACCTGGGAGCCATGAAGGCCATACAGGCCGAAATAAACGCGGCCCGCAAGGCGAACCCGAATCTTCTCGAATATGCCGGGCGAGAAGTATGGAAAGTCCGTGCGAGCGATAAAGCGCCGTCTCCCGCCCCGTGGAACCTGCGCCGGAAAAACATTCTGGAGCGCAGGGAAAAGATCCGGATCGGCATCCCCAGAGTGCTCGGGATGTATATTTATGCCCCGTTTTTCAACAGCTATTTCGAATACCTCGGGTTACCGTCGGGCAACCTAGTTTTTTCGGACTTTACAACCGAGGAGATGTTCCGGGTGGGAGCCAAGCGCGGGTCCATCGATCCCTGTTATCCGTCCAAGCTCGGATTGGCTCATGTTCACAATCTCCTCTTCGAAAAGCACAAAAAGAATCCGATCGACTGCATCTTCTTTCCGATGTTCGACGTGCTCCGCTCCCCGCTGGTCAACATCCGGGCCAGCAATGCCTGCCCGACCACGGCTCTCACGCCTGAAGTGGTACGGGCCGCTTTCACCAAGGAGTCGGATCTTTTCGCGCGGCACGGGATTCTCTACCTGGACCCACTGCTGGATATGTCCAAACCGCATCTCCTGGCCCGTCAGATGTTCGCCGAGTGGCACGATATCCTCGCGCTTTCCAGGAAGGAAAATCTGGAGGCGGTAGAATCGGGCCTGAAGGCTCTGGATCAGTATGAAACAACGATCCGCCGGAAATCCCGGGAAATCATCGACCGGCTGGAGCAGGAAGGCAACGTCGGCATCGTGCTGCTGGGACGGCCCTACCATCATGATCCCGGCATCAACCAGGGGATTCCCGAAGAGCTGCAGAAGCGGGGATACCCCGTCTTTTCCCAATCGACCCTTCCGCTGGACCCGGATCTCCTGGATCGCCTTTTCGGCGATGAAGTAAGGGAAGGCCTTATCACCCACCCCATGGACGTGAGCGATGTCTGGAAACACACCTTCTCCGCCAACAGCGCGCAAAAATTATGGGCGGCCAAATTCACCGCCCGGCATCCCAATCTCGTCGCGGTCGAACTGTCCAATTTCAAATGCGGGCACGACGCGCCTATCTACGCCACAATCGAAAAAATCATCGAGACGTCGGGAACCCCCTACTTTGCATTCAAGGATATCGATGAAAACAAGCCGACCGGTTCCATCAAGCTTCGAGTCGAAACCATCGATTATTTTCTGAAGCGGTACAGGAAGGAACTGAGGGCGAAAAAGCAGTATGCAGTCCGCAGGATTTGGAATCCTATAAAATAATCCCGGAAGATTGTAGGGGCGAACCTTGTGTTCGCCCTGTTTAAGAATGAAGAGTAAATAATCAGCTGACAGTAATAAAGATTGAAAATTGAAGACTGGAGTTGATGGGATTAAATCCGGAAGATATCCAATTAACACAGCCCGCGTTTCAAGACCGCCGCCTTCAGCCACTCGGCCATTCCTCCG
>CAZPHK010000076.1:0-7062 GCA_964586015.1 uncultured Acidobacteriota bacterium
CCATCCAGGCGATTGACGATCACAACCGGATCCACTTCATCACGACCTACTCGACATACTTTGCGGAGGAACTCGCCGGGACCGACAAGGGTAAGTTTGCCCCCCTGGACATCGAGAAAAACCGTCGGCTGCTTGAGGACGACTGCGGATATGATCGCATGACGGCTTTCCGTACCCGCATGGAGATATGGAATCAGGAGCGGACTGTTGTTGTAACATACAATCCGCGCACGGCACGGAAACAGTCGTACACGTTGCAGCGGAAACTGGAGTCGCTCCATGCGACCCTTGTGGAATTCCGCCGCAATTATCGGGAAAATCTACCTCATTGGCGGTCGCCGGAAACGATCCGGGAGCGCTATCATCGAGCATGTGAAAAGCTCCACATCGGATCGCAGTATTATGTGTTGGAGTTCGCCGACCAGCGCAAAGCCGCCGACATGAGCTTTCGAAAGGACCACTACCAGGTCGGAAAATCCGAAGCTCTCTTTGGAAAAAATCTCATTGTCACGGACAATCACGACTGGACGACAGAGGAAATCGTGCAGTTGTCATTGGATCGGTACGGTGTCGAGAAACAGTTTCGTGACAGCAAGTCGAATCACCACATCCAGGTAAATCCTTTCTATCACTGGACGGATGGAAAGATACGTTGTCAGTTGCTCGCCTGCGTTATTGCCTTAACGGTATTGCGTCTGCTGGAGATCAAGGCAAATGAAAGCAGAAACGCATCCGAACGATTGAGTGGATGCCGGATTCTGGAAGAAATGTCCCACCTAGACTCGACATGGCTGTGGTACGAAGGGAAGCGGAAACCGGAACATGTGATTGAAGCCCCAACAGAGTTCCAGTCTGAGGTCCTAAGAGCGTTCGGTTGGGAAATCGGAGTGGGTGGGGTCTTACAGAAACTTGATGATTAACTTCTTCGGGATCAAATGTTTAGGGCTTGTCTTTCTTCCGATCCCTTAAACTCCTGTTAAATACAACCAAACATGCCATATAGGCCTGCCGTCAGTACGAAACGGTCAGCCTGAAACGTGCAACGAAGCTTGAAAATCTTTTAGGTTCGCCCCTACGATCCGTTTTTGTGACGCTCCCCACATTTCACACACTAAATGCGGCAACATTCTCCCACATATCTCACACTCGCATACAAAACCTCCGATAAGTTGCTAGAATAAAGTAAATTATGCCGCTCTTTCAGGAAATGCGGGTTCATAAGCGTCCCCGAAAATCGCAAAATTCGGGGCATTCCTGAAAATGACGGCACAAAATTTAATACCTGAAGCAAAATTTGAAACGTATCAGGCAAAAATACGTGAACAATAAAACAGGAGGCTCGTCGCAATTCCCATAAATTCATCTTTTCTTTAGGAATAGCCGTCATGTGCTGTGATAATATCAGTAGCTACTTGTTTGAAATCCTATTAAGGGGGAAGGCGGCGCATACTCCTGAGAAGAAATTATGGCACCGTCGCACGTTTCGGACCCGCGTTTCTCACAAGTTTTTACCGCTTCATCAACGGGCATGGCGTCGAATCCTTTTGAGAAATGGGGACGGAAATACTTTCAGCTGGACGAAGTTTTCCGGGAAGCACGATCTTAAACAGCAGGGTGAATTCAATTATAGGACGGTAACCGTTGAGTATTAAAATCGAGGCGCTTAAATCGAAAAAACTCATTGGACAGGTTTTCCTGGAACGGGGGTTGATCGATGAGGAGGAACTGAAAACCGCCCTCAACCTTCAGGCCGAATCCAAGGAAAAAATCGGCAAAATGCTCGTGGATATGGGATACGTTTCCGAAAGGGACTGCCTGGCGGTCGTCAGCGAACATCTGGGAATCGAAGCGCTGGCCCCGGCCGACTACCCCAAGGTCCCGGTGCTTGAAAATGTATTCACCTTCCGCTTCATGAAGCAGTGCAAATCCGTTCCCGTCGCCCACGAAAACAATATCCTTCCTTTGGCCAGCACCGATCCCCAGGACAGCCCGACACTGGAATCCACCCGGCAGGCAACCCGATACGAAGTAAAGGCTCTGTTGGGGGCCGAGAGCGAAATCATGGACACGCTCGAGAAACTATACGGCTCCGCCTCCAGCACATTGGGAAGAATCATCGAAGGCATCGACGAAGGGAACATTGAAAATCTTCCCGATGAAATCGAGGACATCGAACAATTGAAGGACCTCGCCTCGGAAGCCCCCGTTATCCGGCTGGTCAACCTCCTGATTTCGAAAGCGATTGAACAGCGGGCCAGCGACATTCACATCGAGCCGTTCGAAAAAGACCTGAAAGTGCGCTACCGGATTGACGGCATTCTTCACGATGTCGAGTCCCCGCCCAAGAAACTGAAGGCGGCTCTTATCAGCCGCGTAAAGATCATGTCGAAGCTGAACATCGCCGAGCGGCGGCTGCCCCAGGACGGAAGGATAAAGCTGAAAGTGCTGGGGAAGGATATCGATCTCCGCGTGTCCACCCTGCCGACTCTGTACGGCGAAAGCGTGGTCCTGCGCATCCTCGACAAAAGCAACACCAGCCTGTACGACATCCGGCGGCTCGGCTTTCCCGAAGACTCGCTCCGCACATTCGAGTCCCTGATCCGGCGCCCGCACGGCATATTCCTGGTGACGGGACCGACCGGTAGCGGGAAAACCACAACTCTATACAGCGCTCTTAGCACCATCAACCTGCCGGACAAGAAGATCATTACGATTGAAGATCCTATCGAATACCAGATAGACGGCGTAAACCAGATTCACGTCAACAACCAGATCGACCTGACGTTTGCCGCCGGATTGCGCCACATCGTCAGGCAGGATCCGGATGTCATCATGGTGGGGGAAATCCGCGACCTTGAAACGGCCGAAATCGCGATACGGGCGGCCCTGACGGGACATCTCGTTTTTTCCACCCTGCATACCAACGACGCTCCGAGCGCCATCACGCGCCTCATCGATATGGGTGCGGCGGATTACCTGATCGCCTCTTCTCTGCTGGGAGTCCTGGCACAACGCCTTATCCGGGTAATTTGCCCATCGTGCAGAACGGAGGTTCATCCGGTGCCGGAAATGCTTCAGGAGATCGGATTCCGCCACGGCAATAACGGCCCCGACCGTTTCTTTGAAGGGCGCGGCTGCGAACGGTGCGGCAATACAGGATTTATCGGAAGAATCGGCATTTATGAACTGATGACCATCAACGACGACATCCGGAAATTAACGGTGGGCAAAGCGGACTCCGGTCGGATTCGGAAGAAAGCCCTGGAAAACGGAATGCGCTCGCTGAGGGACGACGGATGGCTCAAAGTACGCCAGGGAGTTTCCAGCATCGCGGAGGTATTGCGCGTCACACAGGATTCATGACCGGCTTTCATTATATTTAACGCTGTACAAATATTGATAAAACAGGTTCAGCAACCGATGCCATCGTATCACTACAAAGCAAGCACAATGGACGGGAAATTGGTCGAAGGAACAATGGAAGCCGACGACGACGGAACCGTCGCGCTGAAGCTTCAGGAAATGGGGCTCTTTCCGGTACGCATCGATTTTTCCGGCAGCCAATCAATCTTCAAACGGGAAATCGAATTGCCCTGGAGGCGGAAAAAAGTCCGCGGCAAGGACCTCCTGATATTCACGCAGGAGCTGCACACCCTTGTCAAATCCGGCTTTCCGCTGGACCGCAGCCTTACGATCATCAGCCAGATCGCTGAAAGTACGGCGATGCGCGACATCGTCCAGGACATCCTCAAGGAAGTCAAAGGGGGGAAATCCTTTTCCGAAGCGCTGGGGAAACATCCCCATGTTTTTCCGAAAGTCTATGTCAATATGATTCGTGCGGGAGAAGCCGGCGGAGCGCTCGAAGAGGTCCTGGCCCACCTGACGAATTACCTGGTAACGAGCAGCGAGCTGCGGTCTTACATTATCGGAGCTCTGATCTATCCCATGCTGCTCTCCGTCGTTGCACTTGTCAGCATCACGATCCTGACGTTCTTTGTCGTCCCCAGGTTTGTAGTGATTTTTGAAGACATCGGCGTGCCGCTTCCTTTGCCCATGGTCGTCCTCAAGGGAATCAGCGCCCTGTTCACGAATTTCTGGTGGTTGATGCTGGCTTTGCTCGTCATCCTGGGAGTGTGGTTCAGCCGATTCCGCAACAGCGCTTCCGGAAGGCTGAAATGGGACCGGTGGCTGCTGCGAACCCCGCTGCTGGGCACCGTGCTACAAAAAGTGGAGGTTTCGCGTTTTTCCAGGTCTCTGGGGACGCTGCTTCACGGGGGCGTTCCTCTTCTTCAGGCCATGACAATCGTTCGGGAAATTGTCGGGAACCAGAGCATCGCCATGGCGATTGAGCCGATCCGGACCGGCATCAAAAAAGGGGAAGGGATTGCGCAGCCCATGAAACAGAGCGCCGTTTTTCCTCCCCTGGCCATGCATCTGATTGAAGTGGGGGAAGAAACGGGAAAACTGGACAGTATGTTGAACCAGGTCGCGGAAGTTTACGATGTAGAGGTTCGGAACAGTATAAAAAATCTTATCGCATTTTTTGAGCCGGCGCTCATTGTACTTATGGGCATTATTATAGGGGCTATCGTGGTATCGATGCTTATGGCCATTTTCAGCATCAACGATGTACCGCTTTAACGATAAGGATGCCGGTTGGGAGGAAACCATGCCCGCGAATTTTGAGGACCGCAAATCGGAAAAAGGCTATACGCTGGTCGAAATTATTATTGTCGTGGTGATAATTGCCATGCTTGTAGGGGTAATCGGATTGAAGCTTGGGGGAAAATTAGGCCAGGCTAAAGAAGACATAGCAAAGATTGCCATAGCGGATCTCGAAGGCTCTCTGACTCTATACATGATTGAGGTGGGCAACTATCCAAATTCGAACGAGGGGCTGGAAGCGCTGCGGCAGAATCCCGGGAACTCACCCAACTGGAAAGGCCCCTATCTGAAGAAAGATCCGAAAGATCCGTGGGGAAATCCCTGGGTATACCAATTCCCCGGCCAGCACGGCCAGGAATACGACTTGTGTTCCAAGGGGGCGGACGGGATTGAGGGAACGGAAGACGATATCTGCAACTGGAAATGACACCGTTATGAACGGCTCGCAAAAAGGGTTTACATTATTGGAAATTATCATTGTACTGCTGGTGATAACCCTTATCCTGGCCGTATCCTACCCCTCCCTGTCGCGCGGTACCGCCGCGATCAGCCTCAGGACAACGGGAAGGGACATACTCAATACCTTCCGTTATGCAAGGGAAAAAGCGGTCACGCGGCAATCGGGAATGCTGGTAACGGTGGATCGTGAAAACCAGAAGCTTCGCCTCACCGACGATTTAGGCGAAGGAAACCGGGAATACCTTTTGCCGGACAACGTGCGAATCCAGAGCGTCCTGCTGGGAGGCGCCGAGACGGATGAAAGCTCCGTTACGGTCCGATTCCTGCCGAATGGAAGTTCGGACACCGTGGAAATACTTCTGCAATCGAGAAACGGGTCCTTTTTGAGAGTCTTTTCGGATCCTATTTCAGGCGGCGCCTGTATCCGGCCCGGGGAGGGAGTCCAATGACATACGGGTCCCGGATCGGCAACCGGCAAACCGGTTCCCCGGCGGCGGAACGGCCGACAGGCGGCGCCGCGGGTTTTACACTTCTTGAGGTTCTCATTGCGCTGGTCGTGCTGGCGGTCGGTATGTCCGTCACCCTGTCCGTCATCACCGGGTCGGTTGGAAACATCCGCAAGGCTCAGCTCCGGACACGGGCGATGGAATACGCGCAATCCATCATGGAGTCATCCCTGAACAGGGTAGACCTTCTGGAGCCCGCGACGTTTACGGAAAATCTCGAAGACGGATTTCAATATACCGTTTCCGTGGAAGAATACGATCTGGACATCGACAGCGAGTTTCAAATCCAAAGCCGGACCACTCTTCCGGTCAAACTGATGCAATACACGGTCGAAATGATCGGCCCCGATTCACCGGAGCCGGTCTATCAATTGCAGACGCTGAAGCTTGTCAATGCGTCTGCGGAGCGGCAGCAGCCGATACTGCGATAATGACGCCTGGGAAAAGTAGCGCCATACAATCCGAAAAGGGCTTCACGCTGCTGGAAATGATGGTAGCGGTAACTCTAGTTGTATTGATGGCCGTCGGCATATGGTCAATCTTCAGAACAACCATACGTGCGTGGTCCCGGGGCACGGAATATATCGATGCAAGCCAGCGCCGGCGCAACATCCTGGACATGGTTCGCAAGCAGATTGCATCCGCCTACCCTCTTGCGGCTCCATCCGATCCGTCAATGCCCGTCGCGGTCAATCCGATTTTCCATGGTACGGAAAGCAGCCTGCATTTTATCAGCCTGAACTCGCTCCATTTTCAGGACAGCCCCGGACTTACCCTCGTGAATTACGAAGTAACTCAGGATCCGCTGGGGGGAGCCTACATCCTGGGGGAAAGTGAAGAACGATACCTGTGGCAGGCTGTTGATTCCGAAAGCGAAACGAACCCGCCCGCGACAACGCTACTTTTCGGGAACCTGGCTGAATGCTATTTCGAATACCGCAGCGACGATTCCGAAGAACCCTGGGTTCGGGAATGGGATGCGCAGGAACGGGGCCAATTGCCCGAAGCCATTGCCGTAATCATGGCCGCCGTGGAAATGGACGGCATTACGCGAAACCACCGCGTCATCGTCCCCATTCACGCAACGCTGGGAACGCTGCAGATGAATATCCTGAGTCGGGGCGGCATCCGGCAGGCGATTCGTGGAGGCAGGATGCCCGGAAGGGGAACGGGAAGGCCCCTTGAATTAGACCTCGAGAGAAGGCCTGACGGAGGCCGTGGAAGAGGATCCGGGAGAGGAACCGGAAGAGGGCCCGGGATTGAACTTGACGAAAGGTTTCAGGATTTACTTAGAAGAAGATTTGAAAGGGAACAGCGGCGATGAAGAAAAACAGTCCGCAGTCGGCAGTTTTCCGTCCGGCATTGAGATTTTTATGAATAAAGAAGAATGTAGGGGCGAACCTTGTGTTCGCCCTCGGAACAATACCAGGCG
>CAZPHK010000076.1:7162-21926 GCA_964586015.1 uncultured Acidobacteriota bacterium
TTTATGTATAAAGAAGAATGTAGGGGCGAACCTTGTGTTCGCCCTCGGAACAATACCAGGCGACAGTCCGCAGGCGGCAGTGTTCCGTCCGGCATCGAAATTTTTATGTATAAAGAAGAATGTAGGGGCGAACCTTGTGTTCGCCCTCGGAACAATATAGTGGGAAATTCTCAGCTCAATGAGTCCGGTGTAGTGCTGGTCGCGCTTCTTTGGATTTTTATTGCCCTGTCCGCGATTGTATTGAGCTTCGCAAGGGAAAGCCGCGTGGAGGCTACCGCAATCATCAACACTCAATCCATGGAAAAAGCTTATTACATAGCGCGCGCCGGACTCTCGGAAACCATATACAGACTCGCGCACCAGAGGTTCGATTCTCCGATGCGGCCGTCAGGGCTCCAGCAGGAAGCGACACCGCTGGACCTCGGCAGAGTCGAAGGGGATTTCGGCGGCGGGCGCTTTCTTGTGGAGATCCAGGATGAATCCGGCAAGGTCAACGTGAATACAGCCCCCGAAGATCAGCTGCGTTCTCTTGTTCGGGCGACCGGAATCCCTCCCGATGACGCCGATATCATCACCGATTCGATTATGGATTGGCGCGACCAGGACGACATGCATCGGATGAACGGAGCTGAAGACGAATATTATCAGACGCTGGATCCTCCATATACGCCCAAGAACGGAACAATAGATGCAACGGAAGAGCTTCTTCTCGTCCGGGGAGTCACTCCGGAGTACTTTTACGGCAAGCCGGAAAAGACCGAAGACGGATCCATAATTTATAAATACGGCCTTTCCCGATATCTGACCGTTTATTCGAACAGGAACCTCATCAACATCAATTTCGCTCCTCTTCCGGTGCTTTTATCCATCCCGGGAATGTCCCCGGAAGTTGCCGAGAGGATCCTCGAAAGGCGTCTGACGAGCCCGTTTCAAAACCCGAGAGAAATCTCAGACGAAATCCCGGGTGCGCTGGGAAACCAAACGCTTCAATATCTCACAACCCAGGCGACAGGCATTTATTCCATGTATGCAGCCGCGCACGTAAGAAACTCGAATGTACGGCGCGTGATTCATGCCGTAGTCAGCCTGGACGGCAATCAACAGAATTTTCACCGAATTCTCTACTGGAACGAAAGCGTTCCCTACTATGAAGGCTCAACTTTATGATTTACCTGAAGACCAGTATCGGGGTTGAAATACGGGGAGAGGATATCCTCCTATCCTCGCTTCAAGGCAATCTTTCCGGGGGAACATTCACGCATTTCAAGCGTGTTGCCGATTACCGGCATCGCGATACCATGGAACTGCGTCAGGAGATCCACCTTTTTCTAAGAACCAATGTTCTCGGCCAGGACAATATCGTGCTGGGAATCCCGCGCAGGGATATTATCCTGAGACACCTGGAGCTCCCGGCGGAAGTGGCGGGCAACCTGAAGCAGGCCATCCGATACCAGGTGCAGTCCTTCGAACCTACCGAGGAGGACAGCTATTATTTCGATCACGCAGTAGTGAACAAAACGGGGAAAAACAAGCGCCTTTCCATACTTCTTGTGATGGTCCGAAAAAGCATCCTGGACAATTACCTCCAGCTGATGCACGAACTTGGAATCCAGCCTGCGTCGGTGACGTGCAGCACACTCGCGCTGACAAACCTTTTTTTGCAGAACGGTAAAAATCTTCAGGACAAGACATACATCCTTGCGGACGTTGCGCCGTCATCGCTTGAACTGCTGGTGCTGCATCACGGAATGCCGATGTATTCGCAGGAATCTCTCAAAGAGGCCGGCCTGAGCTGGAAGGACCTGATACTGAAAGAGATCAATGAAGCGGTTTCCAGAATCCGGCTCGGCCCCGAAAGCTCTATCGAACAGATCGTTCTGGCCGGGGAATCATCCGAGGAGGCGTATGATGGGTTAAAGGATGAAATCCCCGAATGCGCGCTGCTGAAAAACATCACGCATATCAGGAGCACGGCGGAAAGCCGGCGCTACCTCCAGGAAGCGGGTATCGCAACAGGCCTGGCCTACACCTCAATGGCCCGAAATCCCGCGGTTAAAATCAACCTCCTTCCCGATGCTTTCCGATTCAAGCAGCCTCGCTGGGCATATATTACCGCAGCCGTTCTGGGCCTGGTCATACTCGTACTGCTGGCAGGCATGCTCTTCCACAGACAGGTTCAGGACCGCCGGTCGCTGCGGGATCTGGACCGGGAAATTGCTTCTCTCAAGGCTCCGGTCGCCAGGGTTCAGGAATTGCGCAGACAAACCGAAGAGCGCGAAAAGGAGATCGACACCATTGAAGCCCTCTACAGAAAAAAGGATGCAGCCCTGGAGGTTTTGCAGGAACTGACCATAATCATTCCGGATGATACCTATTTAAATAACTTCCTCTATCGCGATGGGTCCATTTCAATTGCAGGTCTGAGCGATTCCGCCACCGAATTGATCCCCATACTTGAAAATTCACCTCTATTGCGCAATGTCGTGCAGAGGGGCAACATTTTCAGGAATGCGCAGACCGGAAAAGACCAATTCAGCATAGAAGCAGAACTGGAGGAATAACTCGTGAAGTTAGGTGCGAGAGAGAGAAAATTCGTCATTATCGGGTTGGGCATCATTGTGGTCCTGGCGGTCCTTTACGTCCTTGTCTTTACCGGGCCGGGCAGTGAAAGACTCGACGAAACAGTGGAGCTCAGAAAGAAAACGCTTCTCAAACAGAGGGAAACCCTTTTCCTCGAGGGTGTGTATGAGTCCCGGCTGCAGCTGTATAACAACCGTCTCCAGGCAGACATGGCGAAACTTCTGCCCGGAGACAATCCTAATGTAGCCGGTGCGGAACTGCTGAATACCCTGACCGACTTCGCCGAGAGAAGCGGCGTGGATATAGAACAGAAAAGCGTACTCAGGGAAGAAAAAATCAACGGCTACCTTTCGAAAATTTCGGCGCGGCTCGTCACTCGCTGCAACATGGATCAACTGGTGCGGTTTTTGACCGAAATTGAAAATTACGATAAATTTCTGACCATCGAGGAATTCAGGATCGGGACGGCGCGGAATCGAAGAGAAACCGGAATGCGCCCGAATCTGACAATTTCGGGTTATATCAATTCCAGCGAAAATAAAACGGAATCGGGAGATTCGGATACGAATTTATAAAATTGAAATGTCGGCCGCGACAGGGGCGCCACCGTCGCGGTTCCTGGAAGGCTTGTTATGACAAAAAAATGGATTGCAATAAACCTGCTGCTGCTTTTAATCGCGGCAATAGCCGGCAGGCAGCTGTACGTTTCCGTGCAGGAATTCGATGCGGAAAACGACCTGTCGAAAATCGAGCCCGACCGTTCTCTGACCCAGAAAATAGCCCAGGAGACAACCCTGCCGCCGCCTATTACCAAACGGCGCTACAATGCATCGGATTTCGCCATCATTCCGGAAAAGAACCTGTTTCTGGACTCCAGGACGATGGAAGGCTCCCCGGACAGTCCGGTCGCCACCGGGACCATGCCGGCGTCCCAAAAACCCACACTGGTAGGAGTTATCCTGTCGGAAGACCGGAAAATAGCGTCGCTCCTCGAACCGAGAGGCCGCGGACGGAACAGCGAAGTCCAGTTGAAACGGATCGGGGACGAATATGCCGGCTATACAGTCACGGAAATCGAATCGGATCATATCGTGCTCGACAACGGCAGGCAGAAGGAAATAATTACTCTTGACGACGGGGCTCAAACAGCCGGAAGGCGCAGAGCGAATGCTGCGCCCACACGGGTGATCTCGATCGGAGGCGGCGCAACCACCGGCAACATGCCGGTAAGCATTGTCGCTGGAGGAACCGGCACGCCTCAAATTCCGCCGGCATCCACGGCCAGAACGGCCAATCCACAGACAAACAATGCCGTTCGCAACAATGTTATTGCGGTTTCCGGCATCCAGCCCGGCGGCCGGCAGGCGGATTCGCCCACGCAGGGAAACAACCAGCAGCAGGGAAATACGATAACTCCGACATCGCAAACCACGGTTCCGACTCCCGGCGCGGTCCAGAGGAATCCCCGCACTGTTCGAACGCCCTGGGGGGATATCATACGGCCCGACCCCTAGCAGTCCGTTGTGGGAGGACAAAGATGGAATTTACGCGGATGGAAAGTAAAATCCGCATAATCAGGTAACAGTGCTAATACCTGTCCCGAATAAATTTCGCAATATTGAATTTATGAAATTCGCAGGGACTCTCCAAGAGAGGAAGTTGTATGGCCATGAGCATCAATAAATCCTGGAGCGCTATTATTCTATTCACTTTTCTGCTGGCGGGCAGCCTCTGCCCGGCGGCGCCTTCTCCACAGGACTTCCCCCCGGGGTCCCCTTTAACAGAGGACCAGGAGGAGGAAAGACTGCGCGCGCTGGAGCGGTTGAGAAATCAATTAAATCAAAACCGGCAGCTGCCGGGGCAGCAGCAGGCGCAGGAAGAGGAGGCCGTCGAGCCCGAGGAGCCGGCTTCCCCCGGGCCGACGCAGAGCAGTCTGGAGACTTCAAACGGAAAGCTCCGTCTGATCTTCAACAACGCGGATCTGATCGCCTTTATCCGGCAGATTTCCGAACTTCTCAACCTGACTCCCCTGGTAATCGATTCGAATGTGCAGGGAACCGTTACCATTAACTCCTCCGAACCGATGACGAAAGAGGAAGTGCGGGCGCTTTTCATCCTGATACTCAAAACAAAAAACGTCTCTCTTATCGAGCAGAACGGCATTTACCAGGTTGTCCCGATTGACTCCGCGTCGAGGACGGGAGTCGATCTCATCGAACACACGACTCAGGATGCCGGAGCGGAACCCGCCGGCAAATCGTCCGAAATTCCGCGGATTTCCACCAATGTAATCCCCGTGGAGTTCATGCCCGTCAAAGACCTGATCGA
Organism: uncultured Acidobacteriota bacterium; assembly: GCA_964586015.1. Taxonomy (GTDB): domain Bacteria; phylum Acidobacteriota; class UBA6911; order UBA6911; family UBA6911; genus UBA6911. The sequence goes on from CAZPHK010000076.1 coordinate 12,071, forward strand.
ACCGATCAAACTCCTTATGACGGAGGGCGGCGTCATCATGACCTACGAACGGTTGAACATGCTGATTCTGACCGACTACAGCGACAACATCGATAGAATCCTGCAAATCGTTCGTCTTCTCGACAACCGCTTCATGGACCCGGATCTCATTGAACTTATCAAGGTCGAACACAATGCCTCCGCCGATGTCGTTGCAGACCTTCAAAAGATGTTCGGCAGCACCGAGAAGGACCCTTCGACGGGCATTTCATTTATTTCTCTCGACCGGATGAACGCAATCTTCGTCATAGCCTCTTCCAAGCGTGGGCTTGAGGAGGTCAAGCGGTGGATCGGCATCCTCGACGCGACCACGGGGCGGAATATTGTGAACAACGTTTATATCGTGAAAAACTCGACCGCGTCCAATATCGCCACGCTCCTTTCCGCGCTTTACGGAGGAGAAGGGACAACCGGGACACTGGATCAAGGATCTGCGGCCACAGGCTCCCAGCGGGGCCAGGCCGGAGGGAACCTCGGTTCCATTTTGGGCCAAAGCTCAGGCCAGAGGGGCAGTTTCGGCACCTTCACCAACCAAAGCTCTTCTCAGTACGGCAATTACAATGAGAGCGGATATGGCGGAGGATTGATGGGCGGCGGAATTATCGGCGGCGGACAGCAGCTGAATCCCCAGTTCAGCGCTTCGCGCGGAATATCCTCCGTAATTATTCAGGGAGGGGAATTCTCCGGCCTTCAGGACACCATCCGCCTGGTCGTCGACGATCTCAACAACCGCCTTTTTATTCAATCCACCGCCGCGGATTATGAATTCATTCTGGAAGCCATCGAATCCATGGACGTGATGCCCCGCCAGGTAAGGATCGATGCAAGCATCTATGAAGTCGATCTTACCGACGATCTGAGCTTCGGCGTCGGGGCGGCCCTCAGGGAAAGAACAGGCGGCAGCACGACGGAATTCTACCTGAACTCATCCACGGAAGGGACTCCTACCGGATTCACAGCCGTCAATGTCGCGCTGGTCGGCAGTTCGCAGGAACTGGTCTCGGCGCTGAATGCCCTGCGCGAGAAAACCAACGTTAAAGTTCTCGAAAATCCCACCGTATTCGCCATGGACGGCAAGGAGGCTTATATTACCGTCGGCGCCGAAGTGCCCTATCCCGGAACGAGCTACACGCAGGCAGTTGGAGGGACCACGACGAGCGTCCAGTACAGGGACACGGGAGTTACGCTCTACGTCCGGCCGCGCATCTCCGAATCCGGATCCATAACCATGGATGTCCTGCAGGAAGTCAGCGGCGTGGGCACAAGCACCTCCCTGGGCCCTACATTCACCAAGTCCCGGGTGGAAACAACCCTGATCGTCAAAGACGGAGAAACCGTAGCCATTGCAGGCCTGATCCGGGATTCCAACGGCATGACGCGGACCGGGTTCCCCCTTATTTCCGACATCCCGATCCTGGGAAGCCTTTTCGGCCAGACAAGCAAGACCAAACGAAGGAGCGAGCTCGTTATCCTCATCTCGCCCCATGTCATCGGCAATGCGGACAAATTCAAGCAAATTACAAAGGAATTCAAGGACTCGATGCAAAACATTCGCAAATATACCGATGAAAAAGAACGCGAACGCATCAAAAATCTTAAGGAAATGGAGGAAGAAAAAAGAAAAGAGGAGGAAAAACAATTACGGGAAGAACAGCGGAAACGCAGGCGGGAAAACCGGGAATAGCCGTCCGGCGGGCAATCCCGTGAAAAAAAGCTCCTTAATAATCTTATCCCGCACTTCTCAACACCTTGAACGAAGGGCGGCAGCCGTCCTGCCGCCCTTCAAGGATGTTGCTGCTTCGCCTAACAGAAACTTACTCTTAAAATTCATAAAACTGACAATTACTCGATAGTGCAGGGTACAGGCAGTACTATCCTGCCCGTATGGATGTCCGGGCCATATCCGTATCCTTTCCTGTCCTCATTGTGGAATCCCTTCAATACACTATTTTTAATTCACATTCTCCGGTTCTGCCGGCGGGTTGACGCATAACTGTTTGGATTGGCCCTCAAGCCGTGTTCTGTGAGAAAATCCGTAAGGAGTACACAATCGTGGGGCACAAAGTGACGCCGTTTCCCGAAGGCTTCGTGCGCCCCGACATTAACCCGCATTTCTCACGAGGTTCCGGTCGCTTCGCTTACACGAGGAGGTGCAGAGTACCATGGATAAAAGGCGCGCGACCGAAGGCCCCGCAGGCGTACTTGAACAGTACGTCGAGGAGTCTGAGGGAGCGCAACGCAGACATGGTGCTCTGTGCCGCCGCAGTATGAAACTGGCCGAAATATTCACCAAGGATCTTGGTGAATATTTCGGCTGTGAGAAATTCGGGTTAAAGACCGATTCTGATTAAGGATGAATTTTTGAATAAGCCGCCGACGTCGCAGATCAAGATGAGTGCCGGCCTCATGGCGCTGGCTTTCACCGCCTATATCTCGTTAGGATTGCCGGACGGTCTTTTAGGCGTTGCGTGGCCGTCCATGAGGCATGATTTTTCCCTTAACCATGATGCTTTCGGAGCCTTGATGATCGCGATGACCGCCGGGTACCTGGCATCCAGTTTCTTCGGCGGCCGCCTTATGGCGCATTTCAAGCTCGGAACTCTCCTGACGGCCAGCACATTCTCGGCCGCCTTTGCGCTGCTCTGCTATTCGGCAGCGCCCTCCTGGTGGATCCTGGTAATTGCGTCCGTGGCCGCCGGACTGGGAGGCGGCGGAATTGACGTCACCCTGAACAACTATATAGCCGCCAATCATGGGGATAATCTGATGCAGTGGCTTCATGCGAGCTATGGAGTGGGAGCCACGATGGGGCCCGTTATAATGACCACGGCCATAACATTGACCGGCGGCTGGCGCCCGGGTTATCTCCTTGTCGGCTTGCTTCAGCTGGCACTCATGATCTCTTTCCTGTTTACGATTTCCATGTGGGAAGATCCGGATAAGAGCCTCGCAGCATCACAGAAAACAAATCCCGTAAACAGCCATAACGCTACTATGCGAACCACTCTCCGCCATCCGGGAGTGTGGTGGAGCATTTTTATATTCTTTATTTACATGGGGGTTGAAGTTTCCTTCGGAGCATGGTCTTACAGCCTCCTTACGGAATCCCGCGAAGTAGCGACAAAACTTGCCGGATATTGGGTAGGCAGTTTCTGGGGGATATTTACAGTCGGCAGGATTTTCGCCGGAATTTACACTTCCCGCATCGGAAGGCTGAAACTGATTACAGGAAGTTTTCTTACAGCACTTTTCGCATCCGTCATTCTGGCCCTTGATGCAAACAATGCTGCGAGCCTTGCGGCCATCATTATAATCGGTCTCGCAATTGCTCCCGTCCTGCCCGCGCTGATATCAGGAACGGCGGATCGGGTGGGGCCCCGGCTCGCGGCCAATACCATAGGCATACAGATTGCGGCCATGGGGGTCGGAGGAGCGACAATTCCCTCCATATGCGGAGTTATGGCCAAACGCTTTTCCCTCGAAGCGATTCCCGTTTTTATGATAATTCTAATAATTATTTTGATTTTCTCGAATATATATTCCGTGAAAGCGGCGAAAACAGCCCTCTGACCCGAAGGCCGGTAATTCAATTTCACCAGAATGCTACGAACGGCAGGCTTCGATCCCTTTTTACACGATCAGGCGCACGCCCCCCAGTTCCTCCAGCCTGTAAGGAAAGCTTTTGCTCGGGTGTCCGATGAACATGTAGTTTTGCGGAACCCGATAGCGTTCGGAGATTTCCCGGATGGTTTCCGGATCGAAGGTCCCCTGGGCGAGCACCAGCTCGATGCGTATCTCGGGATATACCTCATCAAGAAGCTCGAGACTCCGTTTGAGGTGTTCGGGCACATCTTTCCTGTTTTTGTATACGTGGACCACACGCACCCGCTTGGTCAACTCGTTTTGCCGAACATAGAGCATGGCGCGGTTGAGCGTGGCCAGGTCCTCGTTCCCGTCGGCAAAAAAGATGATGCCGAGCGAGTTTATTTCTTCCATCTTTTTTACAACCATGCCCGAGATTCTGCGGCTCTGCTGCTGGACCCGGTCCGCAAATCCGCGAACCATGACAAATACGAGCTTCAGCAGATGGATGCGAAGGAACATGACGGCCACTACCAGGACCGTGGGTACGAAGTAAGTCAGGAAGAAGCCTATGTAACGGGTGTCGATCAGTGCATTGCCGATGATTCCCGCCAGCGTGGCTGCAAGGGCTACGAGAACGACCGGCCACCCGGCCCGTTCCGGCCGCGGCAGTCTCGCCCGCCGCACCTTGAGAAGCATGTTGCCGATCACGAACAGCGACATTACTCCGAGGAAGGAAAGGGTGTAAACCCCGGCCAGGGCGAAAAGATCGCCGCCGGTAAGCAGCAGGATTGAGGCGCAGAGCGCAAAGAACAAAATAAAAATTCTGTGGGTGGTTCCCCGGCGGTTGGTTTTCAGCAGGAACTGCGGCAGGCAACGGTCAAGCGTCATCCGGCGCATCAATCCTCCTACCCCGACAAAGGACGTCAGTACGGCGCCGCAAAGGACCAGGGGCGCGTCCACGGCAATCAATATCTGGAGCCAGCGGCCGGCGGCCTCATGCCCCATGGATGCAAGCAGGAACTCCCGGTTTACCTCATCGGAGATCTCGGGAATCGGCAGCACTCCCATGGCAAGCAGGGCGATCAGCGGATTGAAAATACTAACGGCGATCCACATGTTCCGGAGTGTCTTGGGGAAGACGCCCGTTGCCTGCTCTTCTACAAAATTAGCGCTCGACTCGAAGCCCGAGATTCCGAGCAGGCCGGAGGCAAAGCCGAAGAAAAGAGCCACAAATAAAGTGCGCCCCCCGGGAAGCGGCACCTGCCAGTTGGACGTGATAATTTCCGTATGTCCGAACATATAGACCCCGGCGGCAAGGACTAGCACGGTCAGCGTGGCCATGTGCACAACGAATATGAACAGAGCCACCCGGGCGGATTCCGTGATTCCAAGGATTGCAAGCAGGGCGAATACCGCCAGCACAGAAATTGTTACGGGAAGAATGGGGAGGTCGATTAATGTAGAGCCGTATTCTACGGCGGTCTTGGCGCTGATCACGGCGGTGGCCATATAAGAAAGGATTGTCATGCAAGCGGCCATGGATGCCTTGAACTTCGTCGTGGAGTTGAGCAGGGCATTATAGGCCCCGCCGTTCAGGGGAAGCGCACCGACCACCTCGCCGTAGATCCGGCGGAAGAGATAAAGAAGGCATGCGACCAGAAGAAGACAAAGCGGCGCGAGACGGCCGGCGTAGGCCGTGCAGATCGCAGCCACGTAAAGGCAGGAGGAAGTAATGTCATTTCCGCATATTGCCGTAGCAAACCATTGGGAGAGTTTCTCGGGTGGAGGCTGGCCGACCGGAGGCTCCCGTTGCCCCATCGTCTCGGCGCTTTCACTTTCAAGTATCTCCAGGCGTGTAGCTTTTCGCCTTTCAGGAATCCTTTTTTTTCTGGCTTTACTAATTTCCTTATCTTCGGCCATGGGCTCCTTCATCCATCTTTTACACTTTGCACCGCGGCGATGTTATTGCATCCGCTCAGCCAAAGAATCTTTACCCGCCGGACTTTCATCGTATTGCTCGATCTCCGCCAGCTTCCGCCGGATGGCTTCAACCTGCGACTGCAGCCGTTCCAGCCTGGAGCCCGCGAGTTTGGGAGTGGCAATCATCCGTTTTTTGAGCGGATTTATCCATTGATTTTTGGCATTTTTGAAGGCGAAGTGAAGATGAGGGCCTTCAACCCGTCCCGTGGAGCCGGACAACCCGATAACCTGCCGGGACTTGACCTGCTGCCCCTTTTTAACCATTCGTTTCCGGAGGTGCAGATACCAGGACGAACTCCCGTCCGCATGCCGGATGGCTACCTTGTTGCCGCTGATCGAGTCATAGGAGGAGACAATGACTTTTCCCTTGGCAACGGCGTGGACCATCGTTCCCGGACTTGCTCTGTAATCCACTCCATAATGCATCTGCCGCCGGCCGGTTATCGGATGCACGCGCATCCCGTATGTTGAAACGATATGAAGGCGGTCCAGGGGATACCTCAGCCCTGAGGCTATAAGGGCTTCTCCCTGGGGAGTATAATGAGCGTTGTAGGAGGACTTGGGATCCTCCTCGGTATATTGGAAGGCTTCGTGAAATCCCGTTTTCTTTCCCAGATACGATGCATACATCACATCGCCGCTGATCCATTCGTCCCCATAGTAGCGTTCCCGAAGCAGAACCTTGAATTCGTCTCCCTCGCGGGCATGGGTGCGGAAACTGATCTTGTTCTGGAGAATTCCGTTGACCGTACCGGTGAGATTCGGAGGAACGTTGCTGCTGAGAAGCATATCATTGAGCGAGGAACCCTCTTCCAGCGTGCCTTTGACGACGCGGTACCTGTATTCGGTAGGTTTCTCTTGCATGGAATAGACATATTCGCCGCTGACCGGATCCAGGGTGATTTTATGGTCAATGACGGAATTGGGTTCATAGATGAACTCGCGGATGCCGGTACCGTCATCCGTCATTTTGATCCGGATCTTTTCTCCGGCCCGGATGGAGACAAGCTCTACGTTAAAGCGCAGTACGTTGATGACCTTGAGGGCTTCAGCCGTGCTGATTCCCATGTCCATGACGGCCTGGAAAAGGCCCTGGTCGGGCTTGACCTCACCCTCCAGGTAACCGGCTGAATGTTCATCGACTGGCAGGGGATGTTCCGGGTTTTCTGAGGCTTCTTTCTCTTCCAGGACTTCGGCCGGAGCAGGCCCCGCTACTTTGTCCCGGCTGTAATAGGCAATCATGATGCCTGCAACCAGGAGCAGCATCAAAATAATTAAGATGGTCTTATTCCCGGTGATAGCCGCTATCAACCGGGAGGTGCGCCTGTTTTGGAGAAATTTTTTAAAGTCCTGTTTAAAGTTCATCTCGATCTTCTGCAGAGGTGAAAAGAACTTTCATTCCTGTTCACCGCAACGGCTCTACTGTGACATATCGACACCGGTACATTGTTTATACAGGAGTTGCCGCCGATGTTCACGAAGATATTTTCCTGCAACTCCTGTTTAACCCGCACTTCTCACAAGGGATTATTATACGCTGGAAAGGTATCGACCGGCATTTCGTGGCCCGGTGGTTTGATCTTCATGGACTCTCACGCGTGCATTTCCATTTTCCCCAAAGACAAGCTTCTGGATTCCAGAAGAAAATGGCGAACAGCGTGCGTGGCGCGATGCAATGCGCTTTTTACGGCTCCGATATGGCAGTTTTCCAATTCGGCTATTTCAACAAGCTTCAGCTCCTTGAAATAGCGGCCTATGAAAGTTTTCTTCTGCAGATCAGGCAATTTTTTAACATAACCCCGAATAAGACGGATTTCTTCCCTGTTCTTCGCAGCTGCGAAGGGAGAGCAGACAGAGTTGCCGATTCCATTTGCGTGTGAAATGAGATCGGCATCATTTCTCGATAATTGGGATTCGGCGCGGCGGCAACGGACACGCCAATAGTCGATGGAATGATTGACCGCCAGCCTGTAAATCCATGTGGACAGTTTTGATATTTGACCGTTCCATTTATCGAGAGATCTATACAGCTTGATAAAAATCTCCTGGGTAGCGTCCTGTGCTTCCTCAGCGTTACGGATGATCCGAAAGGCTACGGAGTAAATGCGCGACCGATACCGTTCATGCAGCTGGGTGAAAGCGTCCTCGTCTCCGTCAAGAAATATTTTGACCAGATTTTCATCCGATTCTGAACTGTTGTACATAATCTTAAGTCCTAGCCTATATTATGCAATTTCCTACAATGGATCCATAAGTGTTATCGGGGCACCAGCCGCGTCCCGGAGAGCCGATCCGGGATGCCACGGTCCGGCATCAGGGTCGACCAGGCGGTCAGGCCCACCGTCATCAGGATAACCATGACCGATGTTAGAATGGGCCGGGCAAAAGGATTCAGCAGGGCGGCAATTATCCCGGCCAGGATGAACGGCATTGCCCAGGTAAGGAAACTCCGCCAGAAGATGCGGATCCTTGAGGCCGGGAGACCGTCTTTCCGCACTACACCTACACTGAAGATCAGAAGGACCAGGCCGCCGCGAAAACAAAGAGCCGCGATCATTGCGGGAAGTACCAGGTAGAACAGCAGGTTGGCTCCGGCCAGCCCCAGATACAGCAGGAGCCGGATGGACGAATTTTCAAGTTTCTCCCTTGCCTTTTCAATCTTTTCCGGGGAAACAAACGATCCTATGGCCGCCTCGGCCTCAGCGATTTGAGCTTCCGTCGGTCCGGGATAATTCCGGATACTCTGCTCTACAAATTCGCGATCGGGTATCCGGATGACTGCCAGCGTTAAAAAATTATCCCAGATTTCAGGTTTCCTGACGATGTCTCTGTAATGATGAGCAATGTAAATCTCATATAAACGGTCGTCCGGGGAATCCGGTTTTTTCACCCGGGCCGCTTTCATTTCCTGACGGTGCAACAGCAATTGGCTCAATTCCGTAAGCTCCGGCTGGTCTATGACTCCTTTCTGAATCATGTTCACTGTTAATATAGAGGAGCAGAAGGTGATTGCCGGAATAATGAAGCAGCCCGCTACGAGAGCCGCTCTTCGATTCCGGGTGACCCGCGCCGGTCTTTGAATCATTCGCTTCAATTCCCGGACGGCGGATTCCGGACTGGACATGACTTTCCTGTCTTCCAGGAATTGACGGGCGTGCAGGGGAATCGGCACGCTGACAGGATCCTCTTCCCGTCGATCATGCCGGCCTTCCAGCGCTGTCGACGCCACTTCATTCAGAAAGGGTCGGTGCCAGGATGTTTGGCTTTTACCGTTCAAATCGTTCAAACCGGGAGCGGGAAAGTCCAGAAGCTTGGCCCGGCCTTCCGCACTGATCCATACGCGATCAAGGGACAAGGTATTCGGCATAGTCCCGTCTTTCGCCGCGGCCGCCAGTTCATCCGCAAGATCGAGCAGCCAGAACCGGATGGATTCCCAGGACTGCGGCTTCGCCGCCAGGTCCATAAAAGGAGCGCCGGTCGGCGCTTCGAAAGCGTCCCAGTTTTCCTCTCCGGACCGTCGTCCGGTAATCCAGCGAAGCCGCCCGATGCGCCTCAGGGCCTTCAGGTGATTGGGCACCTCGGGGGTTCCCGCCGGCACCACGTGAATCCAGATTTTACGCAACAGGCGCGCGTCATAAGCGAGCAGCCACTCACCCTCTTTTCCCTGCTCCAGTGTTTCAAGCACATGATATGCTCCGATTCGGGGCATGGACTCCGATTCCGCTACCGGCTGTATGTCTGCCGGAGCGAGGGTGGGACGAGTTTCCAGGCCCGGCTTCCGGATCACCCTGGTTCGCGAAAGCAGATCGTGAATACCGGCCAACCCGTTCCGTTTCCGGGCGGTACTGAAGAGCAACCCGAGGATTAAATAGTAGGAGCAACTAACCGCCAACACCATCGGCACATTGCCGTAACTCACTTTACCCGCGGCGATCAGGCTGTAAACGATCCAAATCGGTATATACGGAATCGTTAGAAACATGACCGCCCGCAAACCGGCTTTCCCGAATCCCGGGGGATTTCTATGGTCATCGACAAGCTGCAGCCGGCAAAGGGCCTTTCCGAGACTGCACTTCCACCGGCCCTCAAGAAGAGTGTAATAGCCAACCATAACCAGGCAGCCCAGTAACATGCCTTCCAGCAATATGATCCCCAGATTCCGGGTAAAATTAAAATTTCCCAGTTGCTGGAACTGAAACAGGTCTCCACCGACGAGGAATAAAAAGATCGCAGTGGAAAGGAATCCGAAGAT
>CAZPHK010000077.1:0-4798 GCA_964586015.1 uncultured Acidobacteriota bacterium
AGACCCGATTGTGATTGACATACCCAACCGGACGATCGACATCCGGATCAGCGATGAAGAGCTTGAGACGCGCCGCAAAGAGGAGCTTGCGAAAGGTGCGGCGGCATTCAAGCCGAAAAGGGATCGAAAGGTATCGCAGGCCCTGCGGGCATATGCTCTATTCGCCGCCTCCGCGGACAAGGGCGCTGTCCGCGTGCTTCCGGAAGAAGAATAACCCGTTTCAGGACGGGTTAGACCGCCACCCGGTCTTCCCTCAGGATTTCACCCTGAATGCCTACAACGATGCAACTGATCGGTATTTTGCGTTTGGCCCGTCCTGCCGCTTCGAGAACCAGCCGCAGCAAACCGCTGCAACAGGGCACCTGCATAATCAGGACCTTGATGGACCGTATGCCGGCCTGATCGATCAGCGCAGTCAACTTTTCCCGGTAGATCTCCTGATTGGAGTCCAGCTTCGGACAGGCTATGGCGAGCGTCCGGTCTTTCAGGTAATCCCTGTGAAAATCGGCCAGGGAGTAAGCCACACAGTCCGCGGCCAGGAGCAGGTCCGATCCCGTGTAATGCGGTGCATTCGGAGATATCAGATGGAGCTGAATCGGCCAGTGCGTCAACCTGGAAGGTCTTTTGCCGCCCTCTTCTGCTTTTCCACGCACCGAAGGAAAGGCCAGGATCTGAGAACCGGGACATTGATGCCGGGCTTTTGGAAAATCAAGGGTTTCCGGATTAAGACCAGCCTCGATTTTCCGTTCCTTCAGGTAGGATAGGGCCTGGTCCAGGAACCCGGTCTGGCCGTGGTTTTTCAGATGCTCGAGATGCGCCCGGATCACATTCTTCCCCTGGGGAACGATATTTTCCATGACATTGAGTTCGTCGTAAGGTTCCGCTTCGCGCTCTTCGACCGTTATGGCGTCTTCCGGACAGGTCGAAATGCATGCGCCGAGACCGTCGCACAGCAGGTCGCCTACAAGGCGGGCCTTTCCGTCAATGACCTGCAGGGCTCCCTCCGGACAATCGGGGACGCACAGCCCGCATCCGGTGCATTTCTCCTGATCGATCTTAATTATTTTCCTTTTCATTCCGACCCTCTCTTTCCGGTTCGTTTTTACATGACGCCTTTATAATCGCATCACCCACCGAAATAGTCCTTGATCCGGGTCAAGGAATGACGATTTTTTTATATGTTCAATGATGTTATTGGTTTACAACTCAGGGAACCGCTTGATTTTGCTGGAAACGGCCCGGATACAGGCATGGTTGCACCGCCAGGTGGCCGTCCATGGATATTGGGTTCTAGTCCGGAATTTTTTGATCTTCGCCGGGAGAAGGTTGTGTGATTTCGCGCCGAGACTCGACGCTGCATGAATCGGACATTCAGGTCTGCACTCCCAATCTGGGAAGGACCCATCGCATCAATATGAAATAAGCCGCAAAGAATAATAATAAAACCACCCATCCGGGCATTTTCTTCTCCTTTTTCACTCTAAACTGCCTTACATCGCATAATTTTCCGTCAACAAAAAACAATATAATACCGGAAGCGGGGCATTTCACGGCAAAGAAGCCCTTTTTTGATAACCGTGCACAATTTCTGCCCGTTGTCCTTTGAACCTTTTTTTGTGAAACAGATGCCCGTTCCTGGGAGTAGTCATCTTTGGAGAAACCGGCACTGTTTCCCTGTATCATTTTACGCTTGTTTCCCGACGGGCAATGGCCTATATAATTGCCAGCCTTAAAAAATTGTAGTGACATCGCAGCAGTTAGAGACTTTATGTGAAACGCGTTCTGGGGATGTATTGCGCCCGAAAGGGCCAGGAGTATGTTTTTTATTCTTTGATGGAGGGGTTGTTATGAGACTGTGCGTAATCGCTTTGGTGCTTCTGCTTACGGCCGGTATTGCCGCTGCCGCCGATATTGACGGGACATGGGAAGGTGAGATGGATATGATGGGCCAGACAATGCCCGTTTCCTATACGTTCAAGGCCGAAGGGAATGTTCTGACCGGATTTACTCCCGTAATGGAACAGAAATATGAGATCCAGGACGGGAAAATAGATGGAAACAACATTTCCTTTTTTATTGTCTTCAATTTCCAAGAGGAAATGAAGGTCGAATACAAAGGCGTGCTTTCCGGCAATGAGCTCAAATTGAACTGGGACATGATGGGGCAACCAATTGAAGTAACTCTGAAAAAGGCTCCGTAGCCATGATTATCTGCGGGTTGCATTCGCTGCAACCCGCAGAAATCCCTTGAGGCGGATCCGCCTCATTTCACCATGATATTGGATCCCCCCCCGGGGAATTCCGCAGCAGGGATTCGGCTATTTTGCCGCCACTATACAGACTGCCGTATAATTCTTTTCCCTCCCTCTCCGCTTCATGAATTGGCTGGATTATAGGATCGTAGAGCGGTTCATTAAAAAAACTTCCTGTTGATAAAGGCTTTAGCTATATTTATTTAATTACGATCCGGCGATGGAACGTATCCTTTATTCAATTGCTTCGGGGATTCAGATATGACGGAAAGCAGTGCAGGTTCAGATTTTGCCATCCCTCTGCCTTACGGCGCGATTCTTCGGGACGGCGGAGCGCAGTTCGCGGTTTTCAGCCGGCACGCGACCGCCATGCGCGTTCTGCTGTACGATCGTGTTGAAGATCCGGAGCCGGATCGCGTTATCGAATATGACGGCGATCTGAATCGCTGGGGAGATGTCTGGAGCCTGTTCGTGCCCGGAGTCCGTTCGGGGCAGCTCTATCACTTCCAGGCGGACGGGCCGTTCGATCCCGCCCGGGGACACCGCTTCGATTCAAACGCCCGCCTGATCGATCCATACGCCAAGTCTTTGGCCGGAGAATTTCTTCCCTCCACGGACGGACTGATTCGTCCGCCCAGGTGCGTGGTTGTGGATGACCGGTTTGAATGGGAAGGGGACCGGCACCTGCGGCGCCGCCTGGACGAAACCATCATATACGAAATGCACGTTCGCGGCTTTACCCGATCGCGATCCAGCGGAGTCAAGGCCGGCGGCGGATTTTCAGGCATCATAGAGAAAATTCCGTACCTCCAATCCCTGGGGATTACGGCCGTGGAACTCATGCCAGTTACGGAGTTTTCCACCTATGACCAGTTCGGCCAGAAGCCGCATTGTCCCAATTACTGGGGGTACGATCCGCTCGCCTTCTTCGCGCCCCACAGGGGATACGCGACAGACCGGGAACCGGGCGCCCAGGTTCGGGAGTTCAAAGAGATGGTCCGCGAACTTCATAAAGCGGGCCTCGAAGTTTTCATCGACGTCGTGTTCAATCATACGGCGGAAGGAGACGAAAACGGTCCCGTTCTCAGCTTCAAGGGATTGGGGAACCGGATCTATTATATGCTCAAAGACGGAGGCAGCGGGTACCGCAACTTCAGCGGGTGCGGCAATACCGTTAACGGGAATCATCCGATCGTGCGCGAGCTCATTTTTCACTGCCTCCGCTACTGGGTTCATAACTTTCACGTAGACGGTTTCCGGTTCGATCTCGCTTCGATATTGAGCCGCGGGCGCGACGGGGATCTTATCCCGAATCCGCCGGTCGTGGAATCGATCGCGGAGGATCCGCTGCTGGCCGACACCAAAATTATCGCCGAAGCCTGGGATGCCGCCGGAGCCTATCAGGTCGGGACATTCGCGCACCTGTTGTCCGGGGAATTCGCAAGCCTGCGCTGGGCTGAATGGAACGGGCAATACAGGGACGATGTCCGGCGATTCTGGCGGGGCGACGAAAATACAAGGGGACGGTTGGCGACCAGGCTCGCCGGATCCAGCGACCTGTACCAATCCAGCGGGCGCAGGCCGTACCACAGCATCAATTTCGTTACCTCGCATGACGGATTCACCCTCAACGACCTCGTCAGCTACAACCGCAAGCATAATGAAGCCAACGGCGAGGAGAATAAAGACGGGGAGGACAATAATTACAGCTCTAATTACGGCGTTGAAGGGCCGAGCAGGCGCGCGGCGGTCGAAACGGTTCGTCTGCGGCAGATTAAGAACATGCTGGCGACGCTTTTTTTAAGCCAGGGGGCGCCGATGCTTCTGATGGGAGACGAATGTCGGCGCACGCAGGGGGGCAACAACAATGCCTGGTGCCAGGATAACGAGATTTCATGGTTTGACTGGAAGCTGGTGAAAAAACACGATGGATTATGGCGATTCTGCCGGGAGCTTATCCGTTTCAGACGTGAAGAACCGACAGTCCGGCAGACGGCCTTCCTGCGGGGATTCCCGCATCGTCCCGGCGGATTGCCCGATGTCTGCTGGTATCGAGACACCGGAGCTCCCATCAACTGGAACGCAGAGAATGAGGGCATTGTCTGCGTCCTTGCGGCGGTGCCCCGGTTCGATCTTTCGAAGCAGCCTAACCGGAATATCTTGATGCTGTTTCACAACGGAGAAGACAGGAAGGAATTTTGCATTCCACCGGAAATCCAGCCGATAAAGTGGCGGCTTTTTGTCGATACGTCCGGGGGAAGCCCGCGGGATATCTTCCCTTCGGATGAAGGCCCTTTTCTGCAAAATGAATGTCTGGTCCTTCAGGGTCGTTCGATGATTGTATATACAGCCAGGGATGAAAATTGAATTACACTTTTTCAAAAGCAGGATTGCGCGGTTGCGCTGTTCGATCCGAGGTATTCCCCTATTGTCCCGGTTGCATGCCGAAAGGAATCGTCATGCTCCACATCGCGGTTCTGTTATGCGTGCTGGCAATTCCAGCGCAGGCATTCTCTCCTGCCGTCGAAAACTCTTCAGTACGGGTT
>CAZPHK010000077.1:4898-7025 GCA_964586015.1 uncultured Acidobacteriota bacterium
TGCGGGTGTATTCCCGTTCCCGACTGGCCGAAAGCGAAATCCATTCGGATCATTTCCACGAAAGGCACCAGGAAGCGGAAGCCGAAGCCTCCTCCCGCAATCATGTTTCGCGTAAAATCTTTCCCTTCGGACCAGGCGGTGCCGAGATCCGCGAAAGCAGCCAGCTGCAGTCCCGCAGAAAGTTCGTATTTATAGACGCGAAAGGTTTTGGGCGGAATCAGCTCGTAGCGGTATTCCAGGGTGTTGAGCAGCTGGTTGTTGCCCCTTCGCGCGTCCGAATCCCATCCGCGCACGGAATTTGTCCCGCCAATCTGGTAGTCGCGATAGACCGGCACATCCCGCCCGACGATGCCGCTCTGAAACGTGCCGTACAGGAAAAACGCGAGGAAATGGCGTGCGTTGATCGGCTGATAGCGCCGGATATCGATCTGTGTTGTGGCGAAATCCCCGGCACCGCCCAGGAAGCCCCCGTTCTGCGTGATGTCGAAAATGCCCTGCCAGCCTTCATGAGGATTCGACAGGGAGTCCCGGCCGTCGTATTCCAGTACGAGCCCCAGGGAAGGGGTGGTGTCCCGGTTATCGGGAGAAAGGGTGATCCCGGGAATATCACTGCCCATTGACATATATCCGAACTTCCCGCTCAGCATCCAGTCCGGATGAAGACTGAAGCCGATTCTCAGGTCCAGTTCATGGGAGTTTTCGCGGTAAGAATCATTTTTGTTTACCCGATCCCGGTAATTGTACTTCACGCGGTACCATTCTCTCGGCCGCAGCCGCCAGGGGGCCTGCAGCGACATGCCGATTTCCGTGAGCCCGCCGAATTTGGCCGATCCCGAAAGGGCGATCGCCCGGTGCGCCAGGTTGGGCAGCCTTGCCCCCAATCCGCCGGAGGCGCCGTTTTCCTCGGTAATGTTCAGAGTTGGAAATGGAACGACCGGCGGAAATTCCTGAAGGTCGATGGTCAGAATAACCTCATTTCCGACAACGGATGTGCTTGCCCGTATCGAAGCAAAGATGTCGAGCCGATCCAGCCACCGGTAATCCAGTTTTTCAGTTTCCCGGGTGTACGGATCCCCTACGCACGATGCCAGTTGAGTGCGCACGATCGACTCGTCCGTGGTTCGTAAGCCCACGATCCGAATCTCGCGCACAATTTTCCCATAGGGATCGGGAGTGATGGATCCGTCCTGCTGCGCCTTTACGATGCCTGTATTCCCCATGATGGCGAACAGCGCCGTCAGTAAAAGTCGGGAAATTCCTGTTTTCAAGAAATAGGGGCCTTTTTGAGTCATGTTAATTTAAAATTCCGTTATTCAGGCTTCAAGAAATCCGCTTTTAAAATCATGGAAATACGTCGGATGTGACAGGCGTCTATCCGTAAATCGTACTTGCGCATCCAGTGTTGTTTATCGGACAGGCTGTCGGTTTCCCGATCCGAAGCCCCGTAGATATTGCCTTGACGTCCTGCGCGTGTCAAGCAACTGCCGGCCCCCGTTGAATTCCCTCCGCGAAAAAAATATTCGGGTTCGCCGGAAAAACCGATAAGTCCTTTGAGCACGGAGCATCCCGGTTTCCACCCTTACGGATGCCGGATGTGCCGGAAATCACGGGACATATTCCCCCTGGGAGTGAATTATGAATTTACGGACTTTATGCTTTCTCTTATTGCTGGGTTCATGCGGTACAGCTCTGGCCCAGACCTACAGCGGTGATGCGCGAAAGATTGCAATGGGCGGAACCGGGTATTCCGATAACATCGCGGCCGACTTGATAGAAGAGGATTCAATGTATCATTCGATTGTCGTACCGATGGGCATTATTCAAATGGTCCGGGATCTGGATCGTTTCGATCCCGATAACGAAGAAATATTCGACCCTCTCCTTGCCCTGGGATATGTAGCAGACCCTCTCCACCTGGGCTTCGACCGGGATACCAACGATACATTGAGAAGGTTTGTGACGGACATTCTCGATGCGGATTTAAATCGGGATTTGAATGCTTATCGCGGCATTTCGCTGACGAACCATCTGAATGCAGAAGGTCTCATGTCTCCCGACTGGGGAAAGACGTTCAAAGTTCTCAAAACAAAGAACGGATCCTACCACGGATTCTTTGTCGGAGCGGGG
>CAZPHK010000077.1:7035-21820 GCA_964586015.1 uncultured Acidobacteriota bacterium
ACCGATCTGTACATAGACAGGGAACTGACGGATGTGCTGAGCAGCCCCGCCTACGTCGAGATCCCCAACCGGAATTTTGAAATCAACAATCAGTCTACAGGCCAGCTGGCCCTGTCTATTACCGGCGGATATCGCGGACGGATCGGCATCTCCGGTGGCGGCAACCAGAGCGGATCCAGCCGGAACGGCGTCTACCTTGCGATGAATTACCATTATCTATGGGGATTCCGATACGAGAAACTGGATACTGCCGCGCAACTGGATACCGATTCGGAAGGGTTGCTTACCATAATGCCGGAAACGTCGCCCCTGGGTCTCTATTATATGAACTCCCGTTCCGGAAGGGGTTTTGCTTTGGATTTTGGTCTGGGAGTCGTTGTCAACGGCTGGGAATTCGGATTCGGTGCAAACGGCGTCGCAAACAGGATCGAGTGGGAAGACCTGACCCTGAAAAGATTCACCATGGAAAGCGTGTTGGACGGCGGGGATTTTGTTGAAGAGCGGATTCCGCTTGAACGCACGGATCTGAGAGTGGAACTTCCCGTTCAGTACTCAGGAAATGCGAGCTACACAAGGAAAGCGGTAACCGTTGCCGCTCAGGTATCCCACGGATTCCAGGATACATCCTTTCATGCGGGTGCGGAGTATCGGCTCGGCATTCTTGATTTCAGGGGAGGCGTGCGCTACGGCCTGGATCGCTGGCACCCGACAACAGGCATCGGGCTGAATCTGGGCAGAAGGTTTTCCATAGACGCAGCGGCGTTCTGGAATACAACGAATATCGAGAGGGAATACCGTCCCGTCCTGGCGCTGTCGCTCCGGCTCAACAAACCTTCTTTTTACGGCCAGAATAATTGATCAGAGATTCCGTCAGGATTAAAACAGAATTGCCCGATCTCAATTCCGATATTGTCTTTCCTAAGAAAACCTGTTTCTAGTCGGAAAAATATCGCCTTGTGCCGTCCGCCAGTTCCTTCAGGGAATCCTTCGGGATGCTCTCGACAAACGGACCGACAATCCAACCCAGACCGAAGGGAATGCTGCGGCTCAACGTTAACGATTGACACTCAAGAAAGACGCCGTCCTGCCGCGGTTCCACAAACCAGTAAGTGTTCAGGCGCCACATGAAACCGCTGTCACGACCGATGGGCAACTCATGCTCGTCCGGTTTTCCGTAGTCCTCCACCTGCGCGATGCGGGTACTGCGGACTCGAATAAAATATTTGCCTTTGTCGAGCCGGGTCAGCTCAGCCTCATGTTCGGTGTTGAGCACGACCGTAATCACCTTCTTGTATTTGAATTTCAAAAACCCTTTTACGCTGTCGCCTTTTTTCTCCAGCAGCTTCGAATCGATCACCGACGGATAGACGTCCTTGTGGCGGTCGTAATCGAGAAGAAGGTTTACGACATCTTCCGCACCGATTCCGGCTATAAATTCCGAAACTCCCCATACATGAATGATGCCCTTCGGAACATCAACATTTTTGTCGGGCTTGAATATGAAGACTTCCCCCCTGCGGGCCTGGTTTTGCTTTTCCGAAGCCTGGCTGTCGATCCAGAGAAACTCCCGTTCCCCCGATACCGCAGCATTGATATTTACTTCAAAATTGCGTGTGTATTCGTCGAAAGCCTGAACGGTTTTCTTTTCCAGATCGGTTTTTGGCTGAGCTTCCGCCGACGGTATAACCAGGGCCATGAGAGAGAAAATCCCACTGCAGAGAAACAAATACGGTAGAGTCTTTTTAATTTGAGCTGTCAGGGCCGGATACCGCCTTCCTTTAGTATTTTATAGATTTTGCCGTGCGGGGGGTTGATTGTCCATTGAAATTGCAGTAGATCGGATCTGTTCCGATTCCACCCGACACTTCTATTTGGACCGGTTTCGACGGCATGATAATATTCGAGAACACAAGAGGTAGACGCGTTCATGAACAAATTCGAGGAGGAACGGCGAATGAAGGGAAAACATTTGGTCCTGGCGGCATTATGCCTGATTTTTGGTTCAATTTCACTTTTTGCCCAGGAGAAGAGATTCGAAATCAACGGCCAATTAGGTTTCACCTTCAGTGAAGGAGTGAATATAAACAGCCAGGAAGGTGATGAATTGGGTGTCAATCGACTCAGCCCCAAGAGCGCATTCTCCTACGGTCTGGGCCTGGATTATTATATTAATGAGAACTTTGCAATCGGTTTCAATTTCGCCCAGGAGAAAAGCAAGCTCAGGGCCGGTGTTGAAGATCTGGAAGGCGTGGATATTTCCAATATGAATGTGAATAATTTTCACGTCATTGTTACATATAATTTCTTCGAAGAGGACAGGCCCTTGAGGCCGTTTGTTTTCGGCGGCCTGGGGGCTACCAGTTACAGCCCGAATTCCATTGACGGAAACTCTGTTGAAGGAGGAACGAAGTTCTCCACCACGTGGGGCGGCGGAGTGAAATATTTCACCACGGAAAGTCTCGGATTTAAGGGCGGGGTTCGGTGGACTCCGGCCCGTATCGACGCGGACAATGGAGGAATATACTGCAGCTCCTACTGGCCCTGGAACTGCTGGACACCGTCCTACTCGAACTTCTCCCACCAGTTTGAGTTGAATGCAGGCGTTGTTGTTCGATTTTAATCTGCAATCTTCAATTCAATTCCCGCCAGGGATTCAATTACGCCGATTACGGCGGAGTTGTCCAGTTCAGCCATCCCCATCTGCAGCATGGCATTGTAAAGCTGGGCGTTTTCGGCCGCAGCGGGAAGGGGAACCCCGTATTCGCGCGCCGTATCCAGCACGATATTGAGGTCTTTGGCCTGCATGTGGGCCTTGAATCCGGGTCGGCGGTTGCCGGCGAAAAGCCTTTGCGGTTTGACATCCAAAGTCCAGCACTGGGCCGCGCCGCCTTTGATGGCATCGATAACTTTCGCGGGATCTGCTCCGGTTTTCCGCGCCAGAACGAGAAGCTCTCCCATGGCGACCATCTGGGCCGCGACCATGATCTGGTTGGCGGCCTTGGCCACCTGGCCGGCGCCGGATTCTCCCACATGGGTGATGGTCTTTCCCATGGCTTTAAAAACGGGCATGACTTTCTGAAAGGCGCTTTCCTCTCCGCCTGCCATGATCGTCAGGGTGCCGTCGCGGGCTCCGATATCCCCGCCGCTGACAGGGGCATCCAGAGCCGAAACTCCCTTCTTGGACAGCCTTTCGGCCAGCATGCGCGCCGTGGCCGGCTTGATGGTGGAGTTGTCTACAAAGATCCGGCCCTCGCGTACGGTCTCGATAATTCCTTCCGGACCGAGCACAACCGTCTCTACGTCCGGCGAGTCAGGAAGGTTTGTAAAGATGATATCGGACCGGGAGGCGACCTCCGCCGGAGAAAAGGCTTCGGCGGCGCCTTCGGCAACGAGTTCGTGAACGGAGGCCCTGCTCCTGTTGTGAACGACAACGGGGAAGCCGGCTTTCAGAATGTTGCGTGCGATCGATTTCCCCATGATGCCCAGCCCGATGTAACCAATGGTCTGCATCGCTTCTCCTTCCAGTTTTAAAAGTTCATGATTTTAACCCGCAGGGTACGGCAAAAAAACGTTCCTCGTTTCCGGTTTCCCGTTGAAACCGATCGGCGGATTCAATCTGGATACAAAATACCATAAGGCCCGGTGAACGGAACCGGGCCGTTTCGGATGATTACTTTCCGTGCGATTTGTAGAGTTTTCTGACTTCGCGGCGCAGGATCTTGCCCTGGGGACTTTTGGGCAATTCCGCCACCTGGATGTATTCCTTGGGAACTTTGAATGAAGACAGCCGGTTTTCGAGAAAGTCATGGAGTTCGGTCGTTACCAGAGTTTTCCCCTGTCTCGGCACCATATAGGCAACCACTCTTTCTCCCCATTCCCGGTCTTCGACGCCGACGACCGAACAGTCTTCTATTTCGGGGCGCGTGTAGAGGACTTCCTCCACCTCGCGCGGATAGACGTTTTCGCCCCCGGTAATGATCAGGTCTTTAAGGCGATCGACGATGTGCACATATCCCATCGAATCAACCGTGCCGATGTCTCCCGTGTGAAGCCAGCCGTCCGGCCAGAACGCTCCGGCTGTGGCTTCCGGATTGTGGAGGTATCCTTTCATTACATTAGTGCCGCGAACGGAAACCTCCCCTTTTTCGTTTACGGCGACCGGATTTCCTTCTTTGTCCCGGATCTGCAGTTCGACGCCGAACACGGGCTGGCCCACCGATCCGGGCACGTGATGGTCCAGGTGGAAGTGGTTGTAGGTCACGGGTATCATTTCCGTAAGGCCGTAACCGTCGGCTACGGTCATGCCCGTCAGATCCTTCCATTGCGTGAGAATCCCCGCCGCCATGGGAGCGCCGCCGGAGAAGCAGTAGCGTACTTTTTCGAATTTCCCGCTTATGTCCGGAACATCGATCAGGCGCGTATAGACCGTGGGAACCGCATAAAAACGCGTGATGCGACAATGGTCCAGCAGCCACATTACCCGGTCCATGTCGAAAGCGGGCATCAGTTCCAGGCTGCCACCGCTCAGAATGACCGAGTTCATGATATAGATCTGACCGTAAACATGGTTGAACGGGAGGAAGCAGAGGCTGGTATCGGAATGGGCGTAGCGCTCGTACAGCGCTACGGACTGGCAGGAGAAGTCCATCCCTTCCTGAGTAAGCATCACGCCTTTGGGATTTCCCGTTGTACCTCCGGTGTAGAGAACCGCGACGGCGTCTTTCCGTTCTCTTTCAACCGACCGGAAAACGGGGTCCCCCGATTTTATAAGAGTTAGCAGATCCGTGTCCCCGCCGGGGCAGACAATGGTTTCAGGAAAGCCGGAGCTTTTCAGCGCCTCCAGACCGGCCAGGCGATTTTCATCGGCCAGGACCGCGCGGGGCCGGGCATGGCGGATCAGGTTGGTGAACTCCATGCTTTTGAGACTGAAAGAAAGCGTGACCGCCACGGCGCCCGCTTTCAGCACTCCGAAATAGAAGGCCATCCATTTCCCGGAATTCGGGGCGCAGAGCGCCACGAGGTCTCCCGGTTTTATTCCAAGCCTTGTGAGCGCCGAAGCCACACGGTTGGCCGTTTCATTCAGTTCGCCGTAGCTGGTATCGCCGCTCTCTTCGCGGATAACCGGATGGTCGGGAAAACACTGTGCCGATGTTTCCAGATAATGCGCCAGATTCATATTTGACCTGTAGTATCAGTCATTTGTCATTGATACGAGCTGCGGATCCGGATGATTCTTTAAGGAGGGATGTATGGGAGGTTTGGCAAAAACTATACAGATTAATCCGGCAATCATTATGCCGAGGCATATCTGAAAAGCCAGGGTATAGCTGCCGGTTTTATCGAGAATAATTCCCGCTGTTGTCCCGCCGAAACTGGAGATAAGTATGTTGATCGGCATTGTGTATCCCATGATTTTCGGGAATTCCGTTCTCCCGAAATAGTCGGGAAAAAGATTTCCCATGGCAATGGACTGTATGCCGAAGCCGATTCCCAGAAGCGCGCAGTACACAAAAATTAATATTGGGAATTCCGTAAAGGCCGCGGCGAAAAGCAGGCAGCCGAAACCGGCGACTCCAATGGCCATGGCGATAATCGCCAGATAATGCATTTTGAACCTGAGCCCGAGCAGTCCGATTCCCAGCTGGCTGACAGCCATGATTGCATTGAAGAATCCAATAGCCCAGCTCGCGATGTTTTTAGGAATTTCGATGGCATACAGAAAGTTAAGATGCTGCGTCATCATTACATTCAAGGTAAAGAATTGCAGGGTGCCGTAAGCCACAAGCAGCCATAAAGCCCCGGTGCGCATCGCTTCCCGGGCCGTAAATTCAACCGGGGTCTTATACAGGTTTTTATATACGGGCTTCTTCTGATCTTCCGCACCGGGCTTTTGGGATGCCGGTCCGTCCGGAACCTGTCCGAGATCTTCCGGTTTGTTCTTGAGGAATATTCCCGGAATAATGACGCAGAACACCGATACGACAGCTGCGACCAGCAGGTAGGTGTCTCTCCACCCTATGGAGTCGATCAACCTGATTAATGTCGGAATCATTACGCTTCCGGACAGTCCCATGCCGGCCATGGAAACGGCGAGTGCGATCGAACGCTTCATGATGAACCAGTTGTTGATTACGGTCATAATGGCCAGCATGCCGCCGATGGCAATTCCCATTCCGATAAGGATGCCGTTGCCGATGTACAGCTGCCACATGTCCTTCATGTAGGCAAGCAGTACGAGGCCTGCCAGGTTCAATAGATTGCCCAGAACAATAGCCCGCTTGGTGCCCCGTTTCATGATGTACCGGCCGACCAGCGGGGCGGCCAGTCCGGACAGTATCATACCCATCTGCTGGGATCCCGACGCCCATCCCGCGCTCCACCTGAATTCCTCAAGCCAGGAAGGCAGAAACACCGTGAAAGACGACAGCATCAGCATCATTGCTATATAGAAGAGAAACACCACTACCAGGTTGATCCATCCGTAGAAGCCGTCTTTACTTAAAACCTTCAGTGCCATAGTGAGTCTCTCCAAACAGTGTTGTAAGGGGATGCCTGTTCGAGCATTCCGGGATCAGACGGTCTGTGGCTACCGTGAATATGAGAAAAAAGCGACAGGTATCGCTTAAATAAACCGGGCGGACTTTCAAATTCCACTGCCAAATAGTCATCAGTCACTTTTCGGAGCCTTTGACCCGAGGTTATAGGCCATAGCGCCCGCGGACACAAGAAGAAAATACAGCGCTTCAGGCGGATTCAGCCTTCCCGTGAAATGACCGGCTTAATCGGCGAGTAAATAAACCAAGGGTAGCGGGGGCATGTTACCAAACGGATCCGATGCACCGGATCGTGAAAAACTCAGGGTGCTCGTTTTACGTCGGTAGATTCGTATGCTTCGGAGGAATAGCCGAACGGTTGAAGGCGGCGGTCTTGAAACGCGGCTTAATAGTTCAATTGCCGGGAAGGAAGAAGACACGGTGCTGTTTTAACGAATACGGTAAAGATGTAGCATTATTCCTATTCAGGAGCTTTGTAGTTGGCGACGTAGAAATCGTCGATGATTCCCCTGTTCTTCAGATCCTCCCCGAATTCCTTGGCTTCCTGTTTCACCTCGAACCTGGAAATCCGGACGTAATACCAGACATTCTGGTCGGAACTGCGGGACTCGCCCCAGTATGCAGGGAAGCCCAGCTTTTTCAGCCGCTCTGAAAAGTTTATCGCCTGGGCGCGGTTGCGGAAGGAGGCGGCCTGGATGGTGTAGCGGCCGGCGGCGGCCAATTGGGGAGTCTTGGGCGGCGGGGCAGGGGCCGCTTCCGGGGATTCCTTGGTTTCGCTGATATAAACAATCGTACGGATCCCGGATATGATTACGACTGCCGCAAACACGCTCACCGCCGTCAGTTTGGCTATATAGCGGGTGCGGGCGGATTCCCTCCAGGATTTCCCGATAGTCTTTCCCCAATGTGCAAGAAAGGAAGCAATCATTCCGGCCGAACGAACAATGCCGCGGAATCCCCGGTGCGCGGATCCGGTAATGAATGCGAGCATCCTTTCCGACAAAGCCGGTTCTTTGGGCGCGGGAGGCGTTGCCGTTTGACGGAATAATTCCCGCCATTGCCGGATGGTATCCTCGTCGACGGCGCTGAGAGCCTGTCTGGACTCCGCTACCAGGGATTCATTGCGCTCGGTGGTTCTGATTTGTTCCAGGCAGGCGGCAAGACCCTGGAGGTATTCGGTCTTATCCGGAATCTGCCTGAAGGCTTTCAGATAGACTTCCAGGGCCCATTCGTCGACTCGTCTTTCCTGAACAAATAGGTCCGCCAGGCGGATGACCGTGTGAGCCTGGACGTGGCTGGTTTCCTGCAGCAACTGCTTATAAATTTGAAGGGCCGTATAGTCCGTTCGTTTCCTTGCCAGGTATAACTGTGCTGTCAGGCTCAGGATTGCCGGGCTTTGAATCTGCGCCGCGGCGATACGGTCCATCAGGGCCAGGTGATCCGGATCGGCGCCGTCTCCAAGCCGGGTGCGCTGCAGCCAGTATTCGGCTACTTCCCTGTCATCCGGGTGCACCCACAGATACGCCGTTATAAAGTTTTCCGCTTCCGGATAGTGTACGGAACGCGCTATGTGAAAACGGGCTATTCTGCCGGCCATATCCCGGCCCGCGCGACGGCGGAACAGCGGGGAAACCATGAAGCTGTCATAAAGAATGACCGCCTTGCGAAATACCTCGGCCGCTTCTCCGATCCTTGCGGTGCGCTCGCGGGAGGCCGCTTCCCGGAAGTAATCCTGAAGACGCTGGGCCGCGATACGGTTGAACATCCATCCGCATCCCCAGAAGGCCAGGATGGTCAGTACGGAGGCCACGGTCAGGTTGAATGCCGCATCCAGGGGAGAACCGAATACGGCCAGCAGGCCCAGAGTGGCGAGCCCGCCCGCGACCGCGGCGATCCAGAGCCGAATGGCTATGTTTTTCAGTGCATGAACCATAGGTTATAAAAGGTTTCCCGTTCCCCCTTTTCCCGTTAAAAAATCACCGCCATGGAAAGCCGTGCAATTACGGATTTCGCTCAATCCGGTTCTCCTTGGTATCGCCGTCGTTTCCCGGGTCCAAAGGCTGTGTAAGGTATGCCGGTGGAGCCGGAACCGCATTCTGGCCGGATTTCATGGCCACCCTCAGGGCGTCCGGTGAATCTTCGTCGGTGAGATACCCTGTCGTATCATCCACAACTTCAAAATGAATGCCGGGAGGCACGGTGAATTCTCGCGCCGGTTCGCCGCCGGTCGCCTTGAGCATGAAATCGGCCCATATCGGGGCGGCGGCGCGGCCGCCCGTGATGCCGACGCCGTTACCGTCCCGGAGCCCCTTGTCGGCGTCATAGCCCGTCCAGATACTCACGCTTAAGCTGGGAGTGAAGCCCGTAAACCACGCATCCACGTAATCGTTGCTCGTCCCTGTTTTCCCGGCCGCAGGCAGGGAGAATCCCATTCTTCGAATTACCTGGGCCGTTCCCTGATCGACGACTCCCCGCATCATATCCACAAGTTGAAATACCGTCTCCGGGTCCAGCGTGTTTTCTCCGCTGATTATATGCTCTTCCAGAGCGCGTCCGTAAACGTCCTCCACTCGCCAGATCCAGAACGGTTCATGGCGCGCGCCGCCCGAGGCGAAAACGCTGAAAGCGGAGGCCATCTCGAGAGGGCTGACGCCGGAAGAGCCCAGTGCAAGCGAATAGACGTTGGCCAGAGGGCTCGAAATGCCGCATTTGCGCGCCGTCGCGATAACCTTGTCCGGTTTCAATTCTTCAATGAGCTGCGCCGCAATGGAGTTGACGGAATTCATCAGGGCCCATTTCAGTATCATCGGACCCGAGTGTTCGCGGCCGAAGTTATCGGGTGTCCAGTCGGGAGCGCCCGTGACGGGGATCGTCACCTTTTTATCAATAAAAACGGTAGCCGGCGTTATGTCGAGGGAATCGAGGGCAGTGTAATAGAGAAACGGCTTGAAACCGGATCCGGGTTGGCGATTGTTCTGGATTGCGCGGTTGTATTCGCTTTTGGAATAATCCCTGCCGCCGACCACGGCTTTAACGGCGCCGGAGTTGACGTCGACCGCCGCAAGAGCGGCTTGCGGGAATTCGGCTGTATCGTCATCCGACTGCGCTAACCCGATCTCCTTGTCCAGCCGGACGGCGCCTTTTTGTACGGCTTCAGTCGCCCATTGCTGAAGATGTATATCCAGAGTGGTGGTTACACGGAGGCCTCCGTTGTAAACGACTTCGGGCCCGTAACGTTCTTCCAGATCCCGGACAACCTTATCCAAGAAATAGCCGCCGCCCCCGCCGGCCTGCCTCGGGCGCAGATTAAGAGGAGCCTCGAAGGCCCCGTCCGCTTCCTCTTGCGTGATATAGCCTACGGCGACCATGCGCTGGAGAACGGTGCGCTGGCGGCTTTTGGCCCTGTCCATGTGCCGGTAAGGATTGTATCCGCTGGGCGACTGCGGCAACCCGGCGATCAGGGATGCTTCGGACAGCGTCAAATCCGATGCCGGTTTCCCGAAAAAGGAACGGGAAGCCTGCTCGATACCCAGCGCGTTCACGCCGAAGGAGGTGTTGTTGATGTATGCCTGCAGGATATCATCCTTTGAATATTTCGATTCGATCTGGAATGCGACAAGCACTTCAAGGAACTTGCGCTTGACCGAACGATCGAGACTGAAGAACAGGTTTTTCGCCAGCTGCTGCGTGATTGTGGACGTGCCCCGCACTTTGTTGCCGGGTATCAATCCCTCCAGGAACGCTTTAGTCAGGCGTATTTTGTCGATTCCGTGATGACTCCAGAAACGATGGTCTTCTATGGCGACGACAGCCTCGATAAACCGGGGGGAGATCCGGTCCAGCGGAACGGCTTCACGACCGCCCAGTACCAGGACGCGTTCCCCGGTCGCGGCATAAATTTCCGTGGGAGGCCTTTCGATAATACGGCTGAGAGGATCCGGGACGCGGGGCAGCTCGTCCAGCAGAAGGAAGAAGGAAACAACGACCGCGAAAACGGCAATCGCACACAGTGCGAGGATGGTATAAAAAACCATTCGAATGCGACGGATCAGCCTTGTCTGACGGTTCATTGTTCGGTTTCCGCCTCCGGATTCGGGGTGGTGAGTTCAAATGCCGTGGAGGCGTCTTCCATGATGGACTGCAATCGAAGAAGGGCCCATTCGCGGGCCGGCAGTACGACGACCTGTCGCTGCGAGCCGTCATCGAGTTCAAAACTGATATCCACCCAATTGGTCTGCAGCTCCGGCGGGAATCCTACGCGGACCAGGCGCCCGCTGGCATTGAGAATCGCTTCCGGTTGGGCCAGGATCTCCTCCTGTACGTCTTTGGGCAGGGTGCCGAGGGCGTAAAAGAAACGATCCGCGGGGTAAATTCTGTCCGGTGATATGCCGTAATCTTCGAGCGATCCGGCGCGGACTATTTTGCGGCGCTCGATCTGCACGAGAGTGCTGTCCGAGAGAGAGATCTCACGCAGCACGCGGTTGGAACGGTCAATCAGATAAATGCTGAGCTGATTGCCGAACTTTCGGAAATAGGTGCGTTCCCACTCCTTCTCTCCCAGAAGCTGCAGCAGATCCTCGGGCGAAATTATCCGTGACGCGACACTGGGAGGCAGTTTCATATAAAGGGAACGGAAGTGATCGGGCGAGATCATGACGCTCTGATTGTCGCCGATGTACGAGATGATATCCGACAGATCGGCTGCGCTCCGTGCATTTCGCTGAAGAGCTTCGCGGTCCACCGTGATTTCATCCACGTAATTCAGGGCCTGCTGCGTTTCGTGGTCCGTTTCCCAGATTTCACCCGTTTCCGGCCGCTGCCGGTTGGTGGTGGAAAGATAGGATCCCAGGGCCTTTTCCATCCAGTCGAACCTGAATTCAAAAACCGCAAGCATCAGAACAACCAGAATAAACGTCAGGCTCCGCAGGGAAAAGAATCGATTGAACCAATCTTTGAGATCTCTAGGCTCGCACCAGTCCATGGCTTCTTACAATAGCCTCAATATTTCCTCAAATCAAGAATCATTATGGTATTAGGTCACGGATATGTTATAGAGAATATTAACGTTAGACAGTGACGATCATCACGGGAAAAGCGCGGGATCCATTATTTAAGCCTGTTTTTGCGTCGAAATTTGCAGAGGGACCGTCCGACCCCTCCGGGATGGCGGCAAAAATCGGACCGATCCGGGAATCATTAGGCGGTGGGTGTCCAATTTATTTCTTACTTCCGAAGGATATTTACAGTACTTTCAATAATGGATATCTCTTTATTTTAAAATAGTTTAATTTTTTAACGGCGCAAGATAGATAACCTGGTTACGGATTTATTTGATTATTATGACGATGAATATTATTTTCATAATATAGGCTTTTGAAACGAAACCGAATATGAAAAGGAGAAAACCATGACATTGAATGAGGGCATCATAGCGGGTGATACCAGGGTTCAGATGAAAACTGAAATGCTTCGTCAGCTGGCTCATCACGAGGAAATTACGCCTGATTTATGGGAAAGAGCCGTGTTTGAGTCCCTGACCGGGCACAAGCGGGAGGATGTAGATTGGGATATCCCGGATAATCAGGCCGGTTACTATACATGGATTCGATCGTTTGACCAGCTGATCAGCGAACTTGAAGAAGACGGTTATGTTCGTTCTGTAAATATGGAAGGCAACCGAAAGATTCTGAAAAAAACGGACTGGGATCCTTCTATTGAATTTTCCGAACTTGTATGCCCTTCCGGAGAGCGCGCAATCCATTAGATTCCGTGACGCTGCAGTAGACGGAATTTTCCGCCGCGTGTTAAACTCCGGCTGGCTATTCCCGTACCGGTTGTTTCGTTCTTCCAGAAAAGTGGGCGAAAAGTAAGGCACGCCTTATCCGTTTTTGAATGAAGAACGAAGTTTGAGGCTGAGATCGAATCATCCCGCATTTCGTGACGCTATCGCGCGGGCGACTTCAATGGCGGACGATACATCCGCTGCTATTTCAATCCTGTTAAAACTCATGGACTGAAATGCCCGTATAACGTCCTCTTTCTGGGAAATCAGGATTGCCGGCTTGTTGTATTTCAACGTCAGCGCCAGTTCCGATGCCGTTCCGGGACTCATTCCGACAAAGAACAAAATCCGGCTTGAGAGGACATTGATGCTGTTTCGTGCGTCCATCATTCCCGTCACAATGGGAATATCGACGCTGCCCGAAGCCTCTTCAGTATCGGCCCCAGGCAGAATTCCAACTACAGTTCCGCCGGCTGATTTGGCTCCACGCCCGGCCGCGTCCATGACGCCGTATTTCCGCCCGCCGGTCAGCAGAATCCAGCCCTGACCGGCGATCCGCTTTCCTAACTCGTAAGCGGAGTGAATTTCCTCTTCCGTCGCGGTCTTCCCGGGTCCCATGACTCCGGCAATTACAATGCTCATTTCGTTTCGTTCCGGATTTCTGCGCAGCCCCTAAGAGAAAATGCAGTCTTGCCTCTTCTTTAAATGAGACAGGCTGTCCGCTTTGATCATCCACGGATTTTATCAATCCCGTCGCGAATATAGTCCCTGCCGGTGTTAAGCACCCGCTGGAGTTCCTCAAAGGATTTTCCCGTCCACTTGCGCCCTTGATCCAGGTCTTCCTGCACTTTATCCCAGACTTCCTGGGCCATATTTTCGATGGAACTGCACAGTTCCTCCTGGAGAGATTGTGTTTTATCCAGGGCCTTGCGGCCCAGGCGACGTACGTCACGCCGGGTTTCTCTTCCGGACTGCGGCGCAAAAAGCAGAGCGATTCCCGCACCGGCAAAGGCGCCTATGGCCAGGGCCAATAAGGTGTTTTTATTTCCGTTTTTTGATGCCATGATGACCTCCTCAAATATAAGAATACCAGATTGGGGCGGGATCGTCCTCTCCGGTATTCCGAACAGGAGGAAAAATGCCTATGCGTGAGCCGTTCTTCCCGCAAGCTATTTTTTCAAGCCTTCCGGTGAATAATGCAGTCCCGCCAAGAGTCCTGGCTGCCCCGTCCCGGTATATCCAGGGAAAAGACGTGATCGATTCCCTGGGCCGGTACCTTTCGGTTGTACCGAGCCGCCGGCCTTTGATTTTATTGACCGACGGAGGCAGGCGCCGGCTCGGGCAGCGGATTGACGGGAGCATGGGAAGGGTTCAGGGAAGTGTGGAAACCTTCCGGGGAGAGTGTTCTTTTGAGGAAGTGGAGCGTCTCGTCGGGACTGCCCGGAAATCAACGCCGGCGGTGGACTGCGTCGTCGCTGTCGGAGGAGGGAAGTGCATCGATGCGGGGAAGTCCGTTGCTTTCCGTCTTGATGTGCCGGTCGTGATCTGCCCGACTATTGCATCTACGGATGCGCCCTGTTCGGCGGTGTCGATTATGTATACGCCGGAAGGTGTCGGGAAGGGGCCGGAATTTTATCCCGATAACCCCGCGCTTGTTGTCGTGGACACGGGAATTATAGCAGCGGCTCCCGTAAGGCATTTGATATCCGGCATGGGGGACGCCCTGGCCACCGGTTATGAAGCCCGCACCTGTTACAGGAATCCGGAGGGAAGATCCATTGTCGGGGCGCGAATGACGATTGCGGCGCTTTCGATTGCAGAACTGTGCGCCCGAACCGTATTTGAAGACGGAGTGCAGGCCGCCGATTCGATCAATCGCGGAGAGATCAATGAGTCGGTGGAGCGCATTATAGAGGCCAATACGCTGTTGAGCGGCATCGGCTTTGAAAGCTGCGGGCTGGCGGCCGCGCATGCCTATGCGGCGGGACTGACGGTCATTCCCGTTCTGCACCGCGATTTTCTTCATGGAGAACTGGTCGCCATCGGCCTTATGGCCCATCTTTTGCTGGAAGACAATCAGGCAGAAGCCCGAAAAGTGGTCCGCTTACTGAATGAGGTCGGGCTACCCGTCTGCCTCGGGCAGTTCGGCCTGGATCCTGGAAAAGACTCCGAAGCCCTGGTGGAAGCCATGAAAGCGGCGGCGGCCGAGCCGATCGTGAACAACGAGCCTTTTGAAATTACTCCCGATAAATTACTGTCCGCCTTCCTGGCCGCGGACCGGCTGGGCCAGAGTGTAATCCGGAATGATGGGGCAGATGCTTTCAAGCGGCTGCATGGATAATAGTTCAAATGGGCGAACACAAGATTCGCTGCAGTCCAAATTAGCGCGATTTGAAAATTTCGTTCCTTGATTTTAAAGGACTTGCATCATTCAAATCCTTAACATCTT
>CAZPHK010000078.1:0-21761 GCA_964586015.1 uncultured Acidobacteriota bacterium
GCAGGTTTCTTTTCCTGGGATTCGATATCGATAGAGAGGCGAACCGCCCCTGGAGCACAGACACTTCAATGCCCCAGCCCGACGATTGCCGCGTCCGCTTTCTCACCGATTTCCGTCATCACGTCAGGAGGTATTCTGGTCATTGAACCTGACCTGATCTCAAGTTTGGTTTTCGGATAGTTGGCTTTGAACCAGTCCATCATTACCGCCATAAGACGGTCGGTTCCGATGTAGCCGGTATTGACAAAGTAGATGGTCTTGCCGTCCAGAGTGTCCAGGCGCGGGGCCATTTGCTTAGCCTGTATCGCCGGCGGCGTGCCCATCGGATTAAGCACCGTAATTTTGGGCATAACCACCGCTTTGTTTCCTTGCGCATAAGTCTTGTTGCTTACAATTGAAACACTGAAAGCAAGTCCTATGCACAAAATTGCAATCACTACAAAACGCAATTTCATGCGCAATTCCTCCCTGTTTAAATTAAGTCAGTAACGCTAAAGAAAGATTACGCCTTAAGAAGGGCCCAGTTACAATAAAAATCTGAATTCGCAGAATGAAATCTGAGAAAAAAAGGATTCCGGGCCCTGATAATAACCATAAATCATACAATTTTCAGGGGATTTTCCGGGTTTTCCGAAAACGCCCCTGCCAATGTAAACATTCATGTTTCGGCAAAAGTCAGGGAAAAGCGTTTATTCGGCAATGCTGACTGGAAGTTATCTCTTCTCGGGAATGATTTCCAGCCAATACCCGTCGGGATCTTCAATGAAGTAAATTCCCATTGTCGGGTTTTCATAACAAACGCATCCCATCTCTTTGTGGCGCCGGAAAGCTTCATCATAGTCGTCGACGGTAAACGCCAGATGAAACTCGTTATCCCCAAGGTTATAGGCTTCAGGATGGTCTCTGAGCCAGGTCAGCTCCAGTTTATGCGATGTGATGCCGTCGCCCAGGAATACAAGAATAAAACTCTTATCAGGAGGTTCGAATCGCCGGGTTTCAACAAGGCCTAAAGCCTTCTGGTAGAAAGCAACGCTTTTTTCAAGATCGCTTACGTTGATGTTGTTATGATTGAACCGGAATTTCATCGGAATCCTCCAGAAATTTTTTAATCCGCATTTCTCACCAGATCATATTTTAGCCGATACCATATTTTAACGATTGGAAAATTTTTATGTTGACAAAATTCCAAAACTGTCATACTGTACTATGACAGTAGGTTGCACGATGATGATTCAGATCAATTTCAAGTCCGGCAAGCCGGTTTACCTCCAGGTGGTCGACCAGATCAAGGCCGCCGCTGCTTCCGGCGCCCTCAAGCCCGGCGAACCGTTGCCAACCATCCGGCCGCTCGCCGAGGAATTGCGCCTCAACCGTAATACGATCGCCAAGGCTTACGCCGAACTGGAAAACCAGGGCGTTATCGAAACCCTCCCGGGCAAAGGCAGTTTCGTGAAATCCGATGCCTCGCCCCTGAAAAAAGACATTCGCCTCAAGCTGCTTACGGAGGAAGTGGATGCCGTCATCGTCCAGGCTCACCACCTGCAGGTGCCGGTCCCGGAATTCCTCGATCTTGTGCGTGACCGCCTCGAGGTGCTCGAAGAGAAACGCCGTGCCGCAATGGACACAACCCGGAGTAAATTATGAGCGAACCCACAACTGCAATTGACATCAGTCACCTGGCATACGCCTACGGCCGCTCCGAGGCGGTTCACGATTTCAGCCTTGCCGTGCCCGGGGGCAAATGCTACGGCCTGTTCGGCCGCAACGGCGCCGGCAAAACGACCGCGATGAAGTGCCTGCTGAACCTGCTTCGTCCGCACGCCGGCCGGATTGCCGTGCTCGGACTGGATCCCGCACGGCAGGAAGTGGAGGTGAAACGGCGCCTGGCCTATGTGCCGGACCAGGTCGCTTTCTATCCGTGGATGACCGTCCGGGAAACGTTCGACTACCTGGCGTCTTTCCGCTCTCACTGGAACCGCGAAATCGAGCGGGATTTGCTGGAGCGTTTCCGGCTCGACCCGGCGCATCCAACCAGCGGACTTTCCAAAGGGCAGCGAACCCAGGTGGCATTGATTGCAGCCATCTGCCCGGAGCCCGAACTGCTGCTCCTCGATGAACCCACGTCGGGACTGGACCCTATTGTCCGGAGGGAGTTCATCGAAACCGTCATAGGCGCCTACCAGGAAAGCGCGCCGGAAGAGCGCACGATCTTCGTTTCAACCCACATGATCGCGGAGTTCGAGGGGCTCATTGACGAATTCGCCATTATGGACCGGGGGAGAAATGTCATGAAGCTGGGAGCCGACGAGGCCCGCGAGCGTTACCGGAAGATCCGCGCGCGGTTCGCCGAACCTCCGGACAATGTCCGGCTGGAGGGCGCTCTGCGCATTCGCACGACGGGCCGTGAGGTTGAGGTGATTGCCGACGGTGACGGCGAACGCATTTGTGAGGAATTGCGCCGGCTGGCTCCGGAGGAACTCACGAGTGAAGCCCTCAGCCTGGAGGAGATATTTGTCGCGGTACTGAAGCAGGAGGCGCCATGACGGCCATTGTGAAAAAGGAACTCCGGGTGCTGCAGCTGCCGTGGAGCGTGGCGATGCTGGCTGCCTTTTCGATGCCGATTGTCAAACCGCTGGCAGGCTGGATGCACCGTCCGTATGTCCGCGGCTTTCCCCTTGCTCCCTTAGTCGGTGTCTGCCTCTTCGTGGCCTGCCTGGCCATGGCGGCCCTGTCCTTCGGCGTTGAATATCACCATCGCACGTTTGGATTGATGCTGGTTCAGCCGATTGCGCGTTGCAGGATCTGGTGGTCGAAGCTGTTGCCGCTTATCGGTGCGTTTATCTCTGTAGCCCTGGCTTTTATTGCGGGGCAATATCTGGCGGAGGCCGTCTGGGTGGGGGCGTTTGAATCATGGGACGGCGGCAGTCTCCTCGGGGCAGCGGCTCTCCTAGGGGGGGTGATGTGTTCCAGTGCCTTCTGGACCCTTCTATCGCGATCCATCATCGGTGGGATGGTATTGCCCCTGGCAGCGCAGGGACTGCTGGCGGTCGTTATCACCTGGATCGTTTACGGTGCATCCACGGTTCCGTCGGAGCAGCTTGAAGCCAGGCTGTTCCCGGCACTGGGAGCCGGCGCTGTCGTTTATTGTGTCCTTTTTATGTATCTGGGCTGGTGGAAATTCTCCCGGTTACAGTGGCGCGAAAGATATACCGGAGAGTCCGGCATTGCCGCGTTGCCCGCCCGCCGGGCGAAAGAGTCTAAGCTCGCGGCACCCGGCAGCCCCTGGATAAGTCTTCTGAGAAAAGAGCTCCGGCTGCACCGGCCGGTCTTCGTTCTGGCTGCGCTCTTTGTTTTTTGCTGGCTTGCGGCGCTTGGCCTGAAGGCGCTCCTTCCCGCCTGGGGGGATCATTTCAGAGGAGTCTTTGTAGGGATCATGGTGATTTACCTGCCGCTGGCCTGGCTGCTTTCCGGGTGCATTTCACTGGGGGAGGAAAAGCAGCTCGGCACCTGGGGATGGCACCTGACGCTGCCGGTGTCGGGTGCACGTCAATGGGCCGTCAAAATCTCTTTTGCACTCCTGGTTGGCCTGATCCTTGGATTCCTGGTTCCGGCCCTGGCCTGGCCTGCGGCCGGGGTTTACAATATTCTACAGCCCTATTGGTGGTGGGGACAGGATTCGCATGCTTTGCTGGCTTTGCTGGCTGCCGTTTGTTGCCCTCTCCTCAGTTTCTGGGCTGTGACCATGTTCGGCACCGTGGTGCGTGCGGTTCTGTTTACCTTCCTGGGCGCCGTGGCTTTACTTTTAGGCGGGGGCATGATGGAGAGAATAGGCCTGGAAACCCGGCTTTTCCAGGGATTCATCAGCTGGCTGATAGTCAAATTTCAACTTGCACTGAATTATAACACCCTGAACTATCTCAGTTACTATGAGGTCGGCTCGTTCATTGGATTGTCTCTGCTGCTGGCTTTGCTTCTGCGCCAGAGCTATGTGCATCGCCGGCGTGAGCCGTCCCGGAAAGTTATTGCCGGGTGTTCGATGATCCTCGTCATTACCCTGTTCCTGCCGATTTGGCTGAATTCCGACATTTACCATTCCACCGGGCAGGCGATGTGGTCGCTCGACCGCAACCTTGGCGAAGCTGTTTCAAAATTACCCCTATCCGTCAAAAAAGATGTTGCGGGGACAATGTCCGGGCAGGTTTCATTTAATGATGCCATGGAGAAAGCCAAGCCGGTTTCAATGGAAGAGATCGACAAAACAGGTGTCCTGCTGCCGGAAACCAGGCGCTGGCTGCGGGGCGCGACGCTAAGGATGGTAAGGCCGCGGTTTGCCGACAACTACGCTCAAACTCGTTCTAATGTCTCGGTAATCGTCACTTTTCCGAACCGGCGGAATTTCTATACTACAGCCACGTGGTAGGAAGACCGGTAACGGGTTAACATCCTATCGGAATTTTTCAGCCGTCGAGTCGGGTGTGTGCCGAAGACAGGCAGTCGCCGGCTGTGGTGCAAGTGACAGGATTTTACTGTCCTTTATTTCCGGGGTGAATGCAAGGACGGTCCCGTTTCCCTCATTGGCGCCGGAATTGCTGTTGCAGGGATAATGGAGAGTACCGTTGTCTTCATTTGCATAACTTGTCTTCTACCGCATCCCCTGAAGAATGAATGGAAGCCTTTCAATGGGCGCGGGAATGAGACCGCGAAGCCGTATCAGGCCGTGTTAGACAAATTCCACCATCGATTCGGTTTCGGCCGCCCTGAAAAACAAAATCGCTAGAATAACACTGTCCACCAGGTGCAGAAGTAAGGCTATCGGAATAAGAATTATTGTCAGCAGACAGGCGGAGGCGACTATGTACAGTATTGCATAAATGCGGAACAGCCCGGAAGGGTCGTCGCGTACGCCGAGGAGATACACTCCCAGGATGACTTGAATAATGCCGATCAACAGGAGGCTCAAAATCCCGACGACAAGGTCCAGTATGCCCATAAAAGCCTCAATGTGAGGCAGCCCCATGAGGGTTTTCAGTATGATGTCTTTCACGGCAATAACGATGTTTATGACGATTAAAAATGTGATTATCCCGTCCGCCTTATGCATGTCATACCGCTCTTTAAGGAGGCGCTTGAATTGAATGAGAACGAAAACCGTGAAACCCGTACCGATGGCAACCAGAGGGAAATAGAGCAGAAACAAGGGTTTAAAAATCAGGTTGGAAGAATAAAGCGCCGTAATAACAATTTCCGGCAGAAGCAGAATTATCCCCAGGATAGACAACCATCCCGCGGTTTTAAAACGCGTATCCTGGATGGATGATTGCGAAATCACCGTACTTGAAATAATCATGTACATTCCCCTTTGGAACGAGGGCGGCCGGAAGGACTCACACAAAATCAGGAATATGTTCCAGTATGTCCCCGGGCTGGCACTCGAGTTCACGGCAGATTGCGTCCAGGGTGCTGAATCGGATCCCTTTCACTTTTCCCGTCTTGAGCAGGGAAAGATTCGTCATTGAAATTCCAATTTTCTCGGACAGTTCCGTCAGAGACACTTTCTTTTTAGCCATCATCACGTCCAGTCGTATTTCGATTGCCATGTGTGAAATATTATCGGCATTTTTTTTAAAATATCAACAATTATTTTATGTATAACGTAAAATATTATTCATATTACATAATAAAGAATTCTTGCTCTCTACAGTACCCGTGTTTTTCCCGGCACCGCCCCCCAGACCCCGACCCTGCAGGACGTAAATTGCATTTACAGAGCCGACATCATTTGTTGGAATGATTTGGAGCTTATAGGGTTGCGCCGGGCGACTTATCGGCTGATTCTCTGAAGAAATGACCCGGCGCAGCCCGGCCGAATCGAAGATTCGGCCGGGGCATAGCATAAACCTGCACATGACCCTGTCGGGGCGCCGGGATTTTAGTATCGTAAGAGCGGGTGTATCCCCTTTTTAAAACGGATACTGGCGCGGAGAGCGCTGCATGCTGATCCATCGTAATTCTGTAAATTCCTCCAGCCCGGCTCGACCGCCGAATCTGCCCCACCCGCTGTCCTTGATGCCGCCGAAGGGAACCTGCGGTTCATCATGCACCGTCTGATCGTTTATATGAACTATCCCGGACTCGATGCGTTCCGCTATAGCGAGCCCTTTATTGAAATCTGGTGTGATCACGGAAGCCGAAAGCCCGTAGGGAGTCTCGTTTGCAATCGAGATCGCCTGTTCTTCGTTCTCCACTTCGACAATGGAGACCACGGGCCCAAAAGTTTCTTCATAACAGAATGGAGTGCCTTGCTTGACATTGCCGAGCACGGTCGGGTAATAGCAGAGCCCCTCTGTTTTAGCGCCGCATAAAACCCTGGCGCCGTCACGTACGGCGGCTTCAACGCTTTTTCTTATGTCCTCCAACTGGTGTTTGTTGATGATGGGTCCAATGATCGTTTCGGGATCCCTGGGATCCCCTACCTTGAAACCCGAAACTTTTTTGACGAATTTTTCAATAAAGGAAGCCGCAACCGTTTTTTCTATAATTATCCGGCGCGTGGACATGCATATCTGTCCCTGATGGAGAAATGCTCCGAAAGCCGCTGCGTTGACGGCATAATCGATATCGGCATCCTGCAGAATGATCATGGGATTCTGGCCGCCTAATTCCATTGCGACGCGTTTAAGATGGCGTCCGGCCTTTTCCGCAAGCTGGCGTCCCACAGCGGACGAACCGGTCAGGGTAATGCGGCGGACTTTCGGATTTTCTATGAACTCATCTCCAATTTCGCCGCTTTTTCCGGGCCCGTTGGTAACTAAATTCAAAACTCCCTTCGGGAAGCCGGCCTGGTGAAAGACTTCTGCAATCAGAACGCCGCCTGCGACGGAAGATTCGGTTGAAGGTTTCAGTACGGCTGTATTCCCGTAAGCGACAGGCATGCAGATGGATCGAAGCGACAGGATCAGAGGCGCGTTCCATGGTCCGATACCCGCCACAACGCCTACCGGTTGCCGTATGGCCATATAAAACGCGTCGGGCAGGTCGGACGGGATGATTTCTCCGCTTGTCTGATGGACCTGCGACGCGGCTTCACGCAGCAGTCCGGGCGTGAAACCCGCCTGAAAGGATGCAAATCCATAGGTGCAGCCTGTTTCCTCGGCGAGAACGTTGATGACTTCGTCCTTCTTCTTTTCAAGGATATCCGCCGCTTTTAAAAAGAGGCTCTGACGCTCCGACGGAAGCGAACGCGACCATGCCGGAAACGCAGCCGCTGCGGCTTCCACCGCCCGTTTTGCGTCCGCTCTTCGGCCGGAGGCGACGCGGGCAAAAACTTCTCCGGTATAGGGATTAAAATCCTCGTAAAACTCGCGATCCGGTGTGGGAACCCATGCACCGTCAATATACATTCTGAATTCTTTTACCATTTAATTTCCCTCCTCCAAAACCGGCAAACCTGCCCTTTCAGCCGTTAGTCCTCATTTTATTCGAGCTTTGGCGATTTTCCACACTTATACCGCATTTTTGCACCAATATTTCAAGTACAGGGTCCGCGGGAGGCTCTGATCAAACCGGGTTTTTGAGATTCACCTGAGTTGGTCGCTATGACGGATAGCTGCCGATGCCGGAAATGTTGATTCGTTGCGGATTCCGGCGAGGAAGATCAATTAAACCTTTTCTCGGCTTATGCCCGGCGCTAGAATGCCTCATTAAAATATGTGCCGGTTTTTCCGGGTGGGCGACAGGCGGGGAAGCTGTTATTTGGTGAAACAATAAATTTACTGAAGCTTGAATTTCGGAAGCAACCGCCCGGAGACTGTGGGGGTTTCAAAGCAGTGCGCCGCTTTCAGGCTCCCGGAGCCGGGGCGCTTCAATCATGGGGAGGGCCGCATGTCAGTAGTAAAAGATCCTAAATCACCCCTGTACGTTCCTGAAGAGAATCGCCGCATTGCCCGCGAACGTGCCAGGGAACACGTGAACCTTATCGCGGACTATCTGCAGGTGAAAGATCAAATTCCCACGGGATTCAATTGCTGGGACCGGATACAGAAAAGCAGAAAGCGAATCATGAAAATCCTGGGGGGCACAGCGAGCAACTGGGGGGACTGGAAATGGCATATCAGGAAGCTGATCAAGAACAGCGCCACCATCGCCCGGATTGCCGGACTGACCGAAGAGGCGCGAGCCGGGGTGGATGCGACCGAGAAACAGTACCGATGGCAGATCTCGCCCCATTACGCCAGCCTCATAAATCCCGGCGACCCGAACTGTCCGATATTCCGGCAAAGCGTGCCGACCATTCTGGAACAGCTCGATTCGGAAGAGATAAAAGATCCTTACGCCGTCATCTACAACTCCCCGGCGCCGTTGATCACGCGCCTTTATGCGGATCGGCTCATCATCAATGTAACCAACAACTGCTCGGTCTTCTGCCGCCACTGCCTGCGGAAGAAGGATATTTCGATGAAGAATCTCGTCTATCCCAAGGATGATGTCCTCGCGGCGCTGGACTATATTTCGAAGTGTCCGGAGGTTCGCGATGTCCTGGTTACGGGGGGGGACGCCCTGATGCTGTCCGACGATTATCTGGACTGGATCCTCACGCAGCTGGACAGGATCCCGCATGTGGAGGTTAAAAGGCTGGGTTCCAGAATGCTGGCGACACTCCCGCAACGGATCACGGCGCAACTGTGCAGGATGCTGAAGCGCCACAAACCCCTTTACCTGAATACACAGTTCAATCACCCCATGGAGATCAACCCCGACTCCGCGAAAGCCGTGGACCGTCTGATAGAGGCGGGCGTGATAGTGGGAAACCAATCCGTGCTGCTCAAAGGCATCAACGACGAAAAGAATGTCATGAAGAAACTGGTGCACGAACTGCTGCGGATTCGGGTGCGGCCGTATTACATTTTCAATTGCAAGAAGCTGCAGGGAATACGGCATTTCAGGGCACGCGTTGCCGACGGGCTTAACATAATGGAAAACCTCAGGGGATTCACGTCGGGCCTGGCGGTCCCGACCTTTATCATTACGGCTCCGGAGGGCAAGGGCAAAACCCCGATGGCCCCCACATATCTCCTCAATTACAACAAAGACGGAAAAATTCTCTTTCGCACGTGGGGTGGTTGCGTCTGCGAATATGAAGACGAGCTCCCCGGGAAAGACTGAATCGGTCCGGGTTAGCGCTTTTTCCTGCCATGGGAGACTCGAAGCCTCAATGACAAATCACCTTGTAAAAGAATTCATCGAAGCGCACTTTAATGAACAGCTCCAGTTCATTATCGATCTCTGCAACCAGAACAGCTACACCTACAATAAACAGGGAACGGACGGCGTTGCCGCCATGATCGCCGGGCGGTTGGAGGGGCTCCTGCCGAACCACGAAATCCATTCCCAGGCTGAAGTTGGAGATCATCACGTGTGGAAAACCACCGGCAAAGAAAAGGGGATATATCTTCTCGGTCATATGGATACCGTCTTTCCACCCGCGCATCCTTTTCAACGCTGCCGCCTGGAAGACGATCTGCTCAGGGGACCCGGCACCGGGGACATGAAGGGGGGAATCGCCGTGCTGGTTTTTGCCCTTGCGGCGCTTGGCCATCTGGGCTTTCTCGACAAGCTCGACATCGTGCTTATCCTGAGTGGTGACGAAGAGATAGGATCGGCCACATCGCGCCGGATCTACGAATTCGAAAAAGAGAAGGCCCTGGCCTGCCTGGTGGCGGAATGTGGAGGGTCCGGCGGCGAATTTGTGATTTCGAGAAACGGGAAAATGGGCATAAAGCTGGACTGCTACGGCCGGGATCGACACGTTGGATCGGGCACCAGTGAAAAGGCCAGCGCCATCCTGGAACTCGCTCATCGGATCATCGGTCTCGAGTCTCTCAACGAAGCATTGCCCGGAGTGAGCGTGAACGCGGGGAAAATCGAAGGCGGATTGGGTCCCGCAACCATTGCCTCCCATGCCGCGTGCCTCGCCGACATCCGCTGGAAATCACAGGATCATCACGCCACGCTCCTGCGTTTGCTCGAAGAAGCAACGGAAACACCCATTCAATCCGGGTGCCGGACGACATATGAGATATTGAACTCCCGGCCGGCCATGCCGGTGGGAAAAGGCTCTCTGGAGATCTACGAAATTCTGCAGTGTACGGGCCGGATGATGGGAATTTCAGTGTCGAAATCACACCGCAGGGGAACTTCGGACGCCAATTTTTTTGGCGCGGCCGGAGTGCCCACGCTGGATGGGTTCGGCCCCGTCTGTGAGAACGACCATACCGAGAATGAATGGATCCGGGTCTCCAGCATTCTCCCCCGGACGGTGCTTCTTGCCTCATTTCTGATCGATCTGGGACGGAAATTCGGGATGATCTCCCCTTCGGATTTTGCAGAGATGCAGTGAAGACAGGACCTTAACCCACCTATTTCCCTCATCGGGATCAGATCTTCGCTTTTCCGAGGCCTTCAGCGAGGAAGCCTGCAACAAGGAGCGTTCGCTGAATCAGGCTGATTCTGTTTACAGCCTCCTGGGGCGTGAACAGATCACGGGCAACAGGACCGATCCCGCAAATTACAGGAACCTGTGGCGGAACCAGGCCTGCGGCCGACGGCAGTACCGAAGATTCCTGCTCCAGCGGAATATCCCAGTGTTGAGCGACTTCGGACAGCGATTTGAAAAGCTTGAGACTGCCGCGGTTGTTGTTCATGGCAGGGCGGTCGGAGATCCTCTTCAAACTCCATTTGAGGTTCTGGATTTTACAGATCTCCATCATCCGATCCTCGATGGCGTCGGCGAGCTCGGAATTCTGGTAGCTCAGGGCCAGAGTAGCCGTCGCCCGATGCGGCAACAGCGCCGGGAGCCCCGTTGTTTTCAGATCCGTGGCTGTCAGGGACACGTGGTCTTTCCTGGAGGAAAGATTGGCCAGCTCCAGAATCCTGTTGCATAAAGAGAGCATCACATCAGTGGACGGCGTCTGGCTGCCGAGGCGCTGGGGCCTGCCTTCGAGCGTCAGCGTGAACTTTCTCTGCCCGCGGCGTCTGCTGATGATGTTGTTCTCGAGGCTCCCGGGGCGCAATACCAATACCCTGCCCGCCCTGGCGGCGGCGGTGCGGATGATCTCGGCGCTGTATCGACAGTCTCTTCCCTCATCCAGATAGAAGAGCACTCCAACAGGCAATTGATGGAGTATTCGGTTGTATCGGAGCGAGCGCAGAGCGTACTCGAGCACTACAAGAGGCCCCCGGGACAAGCCGATGCCTTCGCCAAGCAGCCATTCGGGCTCCCGGGAAAAAACTTGATGGGGAATATCGAGGTCTAGCGGAACGTCGATGTGGCCTATAAACAGGGTCCCTCCCTGAAAACCCGCATGGGTCTCCCAGGTCCAGACGGATCGGGTGTCCGTGAATTCGGGCACCTTCTTCATGTTGATTTCCTGCATCCGCTTGTCGAGCTCCGCGACAGCCGCACCATTGCCGACGGGATCGGAAGTGCGGCTTGTAATCTGAACCCATTCCTCGAGCCGCTTTTCGATCGAATCCCTCCGATTGGTCACAAACGAGA
This sequence comes from uncultured Acidobacteriota bacterium, assembly GCA_964586015.1. Lineage (GTDB taxonomy): Bacteria > Acidobacteriota > UBA6911 > UBA6911 > UBA6911 > UBA6911. The sequence goes on from CAZPHK010000078.1 coordinate 11,555, forward strand.
AGATCAGCCCCTGCAGATTACTTTCTTCCCCCTGCACCTGCGGCAGAGCCGGAGCGCCGAAATATCGGGCACTGGCCACCTCGACCAGCCGGTTAATCAAATCGGGGAAATCAAGGCCCGCATGCTTTGCCGCCATGACGTAGGAGCTGTGTTCCCGGAGGCTGGGCAGGCTGTTGATCTCCAGGACATAAAATTCGCCCGAGGAATTCAAACGCATATCCACCCGTGCAGCGTCAAAGCACCCCAGCGCGTTGAATGCCTTCCGGGCAAGTTCTCTGGCTTCCTGATTTTGCTCCTCGGTAAGGGGCGCCGGGCAAAGCCACTGCAAGGTGCGGCCTGATTTGCCCAGTTTGTCTTCGATGGTGTAAATAGCCGGCCCGCCGCCGCCGAAAACAATTTCGAATGGAGGGAGCGCTTCCGGCGGATTATTGCCCAACAGGCCCACATTGATTTCGCGGCCTTCGATGTAAGTCTCGACAAGCACCGGCTGGCTGAATCTATTGAAGATTTCTTCTGCAGCCCGCCGCAGTTCGCTCTCATTTTCAACGACCTGGATCCCCATCGACACGGCTTCGTTCTTCGGTTTGACTATCAGAGGATAGGGAAGTTTGGGCTCTTCGAATTCAGGCCGGTCGAGGACGGTAAAAGGGGGTGTGGGAATGCCGTACTGCAGAAAAATCATCTTGGCGACCACTTTGTCCAACGCCAGGGAATGTGCCAGCGGCCCGGAACCCACATACGGCACGCCGACCATCTCCAGGATGCCCGGAACATGGGTATATCGTGCCTGTCCCTGGATGCCGTAGGAAACATTGAAGGCCATGCCCGGGCGCTCCCCCTTGAGCACCCGGGGCATGAACTGCTCAAGGTTTGTAATGAGGTCCTTGTCTCCTTCGAAGGTCTTTACCTGGTGTCCGTATTTCTTCAGCCCATCAACGATACGGCCTATGGTCTTCTTCCCATAGCGCTCCTTGTTGGGCGTCCCGAACAAATTGATGACGTTGTTGCTGTCCCTGTTGTAGATAACCGCAATTTTCATAGTGATGCCCTATCCCTCCAGTCCAGACTTGATATGATAACATAATCGGAGAAACCGGTATCATGCCGCCGTATCGCATCTTCCCTTGCTTCAATTGAATCGAGTTTGGAGGGGCTTTCCCGTCAGCCTATTTCCTCACAATAATTCTTACCGGTCCCAATAATCCGGAGGGCAGCAGCGGGGAATCTGCACTATAAAATGCCTGTGTTGTATAGGTAATCGGATTTGTTATTCCGGGCTGCCGGTCGCCGATCAAACGGTTCACCCACAGGTCGGTCACTTTGACCGACAGCCGGTTTTTTCCGGATTTCAGCGAATTACCGAAGCACACGCGGAACGGTTTTTTCCACACAATGCCCAGAGACTCTCCATTGACGGAAACTTCCGCCAGGTTTTTGACTTCACCCAGATCGAGCCATAATTTCGGATTTTCGGAGATCCAGTATTCCGGGATATCCAGGATCTTTATATATTCCGCGGTCCCGGAAAAATATTTAATTCCCGGAGTTTCATTTTCATTCCACGGAGTAAGATCGCTGAAAGCGGCTTTTTCGGGGGCGCCCCGGTCCGGTTGGAAATGAACCTCCCACTCGCCGGTTACAGTCGCCAGTTCCGATTCCGCAATCTCCGGAACTGAAACTGAATTTTTGTCCGCCGGTTTTCTGAAAACCACAAACAAAGCATCTTCCGGATCCAGGTTTAAGGTTACTTCGGTGAGACGGTCTTTGATGGTATAGGAAACCGGTGAGATGGAACCGTCTACAGGATTCCATATTTCAGGCTCTTTCCCTGAAATTCTGAAGGAAACCTTTACATGTGAAGCTTCTTTATCGGAAGTGTTTACCCAGTAGATGTCCCGGTCGCCGAGAGAACGGTGGACGAAACGCATTTTTGTTCCGGGACTGTTTTCCGAATACGTAAAATCCGGTTTGACATCCAGATCATTTAAAGCATCTTCCAGCGAGTGACCGTTATATACCTTTCCTTTCCCCGTTTCTTTTATTCCTTCGCCTTTCCCCCAAATCCGTTCCGCAAGCTGCCTGAATTCGGCTTCGTCATCGTTGAGGGAAGGCGTATTTACGGGTTTGGGTCCAACGACGACAGCGCCGGCCCGGACCAGAGCTTCGATTTTTTTCAGAACCGGCAAAGTCATGTAGCCGGTGCTTTCATCCAGAGCCAGAATTCTGTAGCCCATTCCGCTTTCTGTTACAATCCGCCCGTCTTTTACCAAAAGAACATTGGGGACGGCTCCCGCATTCAGGAAGTCGTAATTGTAGCCTTCCGGAATCGGCGGCATTTCGGAATCGAATAAAGCCGTCAGATTGGATCCCTGTCCATAAACATAAAGGATGTCGGCAGCGAATTTGCCCTGCTGGAGCATGTAGGAACTTCGCGCCAGGTAATCGACCCAGGGTTTTGCCTGCTCCGCCCAGGTTTCATGGCGCGTAAACCACTGGCCGAACGGTCCCAATCCGAGTCCGGGGATTTTATCATCCACGGGCTGGTGCACGGAGGTATGGATCACGAAGCGGTTCAATCCGGACGCGAGCATAAAATCGGCGGTCGGTTTCAGGCGTTCCGGAGCATAGGCCCATGTATTTCCAATAGCGGTCAAGGATTCCGCAGCCACCAGATTCTGGCCGTAAATATGTGCTACCGAGGCCGATTCCCGGATATCGGCTTCGTGTCGAACGGCTATGCCGTCTTCTTCCCTTCCTCCAAAACCTCCGGGAGTCCAGGTGGCGCTCATCGGAATGTCCGCGGATCGTTTGACCTCCATTCCGTCGGCGATAAAAGCCCTGCCGCTTTCATGCGATTCGGTGTAGCGGCCCATGCCTCTTTCCATCAGGATAGAAGTCAGTTCGTCGTAATGATATTCGGCTACCATCTGCTCCAGCGTATTCCTGAAGTCCCACAGGAATTTCTCGCTTTCTCCGCTGCTTCCCACAATTTTACCGGTTAAGACGGGGAGACATGGAACAATGTCGTAATCATTACGCTTGTTGAATTCTTCGATCATGTTGTCGGTCCAGTTGGCTGTGCCCGCCTCCCAGCTGTCGGTAATCAAATACTGCAGCCCCCTTTTCCCCATCAATCCCCCGGTGGCATCCTTGTACTGATCGAGGTAATTGTTGAAGTAATGCCGCACGAAATCGGGATTCAGTTTGTCCACTTCCAGTCCCGTTGCTTCAAGAGACGCCGGGCCGTTCTGGTGTCCGGTTAATGAGTAGCCGAAGCGCAATACGTTCCATTTTCCCTTTGGAGGCGTCCAGTCGAGCGAACCGTCTTCTTTCATTTTATCCGTGAGGTTGACGACATCCTGTTTACGGATCGATTCTTCCCCGGTGATTTCGGGGGTCAATATTTTTTCAACATTTGTTACAACGGAAAAACCTGCTTTTTCTTCAAAGCGGTTGATGCGGGGCACGGTGTCGAGAACAATTTCCGCGATTTGCGTGCCTGAAGGTCTCCGGGTTTGATCCTGCGGGATTCCGAATAATCCGCTTAAAGGATCAACGCCGGCCGGTGGCGCCGGCAATGTGATTGCTACACGGAAAAATTTAGCCGTGACCGGTTGAAACGTTATGGTATTCTGGGCGACGCCGCCGGCCGGGATTTCCGACACCCGGCGGAAAGTTTTTCCATCTTCGCTTGATTCCAGTGCTCTTGTCTCCCGGCTGCTGCCGAAGCCGAATCTTCCGGGGTTCCCGCCGCCGACCATCGATACCGAATGTATGGACTGCGGCCCGTCAAATTCAAATTGTATCCAGGAACTTTTTCCGGCCGGGGCCGCCGGTAAAAGAGCCGTGGTTGAAAGATCCCCATCCGTCAGCATTTTTAAAGAGAATGTGCCGCCGCTCGACGTCACTTTCGGGTTCAGGTCTCTTAAGGAAAGGTCTCTCTCCGGAATCCTGTAGGCAACGACTGCGGCGTCCGCGTAGAACTCGGGGATTGCCGCTTCCGTTTCGTTAAAGGACAAACGATTATTAAGGCCAATGTTCTGAAAGGCGCCGGAAGTGACGGGAGGATGCGCCAGTTTTCCTTTAAAAGGTTTTTCCCCTTCAACGATTGTTTCCGACCAGACGTATTTTTTCATTCCCCCGGAAGCGGGAACCCATGGCCCCCCGCTTTCGCTCCAGCCCGGCGAGCCTGCGATGGCCATTTCGAGACCGAGAGAATCGGCCAGATCGGTCGTAAATTTAAAAGCTTCCTTCCACTCGGGAGTCATGTATACCAGCCGTTTTTCAACAATCTGCGGCGTATTAAGGGCCGCATCAAAGTTCTGAAATCCCCCGATCCCGATCCGGTTCATCCATTCCAGGTCTTTTCGGATACCGTCCTGCGTTATGTTCCCGTTCATCCAATGCCACCATACGCGCGGTTTGGCGCTCTTCGGCGGGTCCTGGAAGCCCGTTTCGAGATCCATCCCCATTTCCCGGCTGCTGTTTGTGCATTGCGAAAAAACGATGAGGATCGTCACAATCAATCCTGCGTTCAGGAGAAGTTTCTTTCTCATATGCGCACCCCTTTAATCCGGTGTCGGCGTTAATGATTCAACGGTAGCGATAGCCGGGAAAACTGTTGTAAAAGCTTTTCCGGTTGAACGGTTCTCCAGCGATTCTGCTGACGGATTCTTTTAAGACTGCATTGTACATTTCTGGTTTGATTCTACTACAGTGTGAAAAAGTCGGCTCCGAATATTCAGGAACTCCCATGAGGCGGGATTTAAATTTCCTGAGCCTCGTTCCGGGAGTGGAAATCAACCTGTCGAGCGCGGGCGGTTTCTTGCGCCGGTGGGGGATGACCGACTCGCCGGTTGTTTTTGCATTCATAAGCAGATTTTAATCCGAACTTTTTTTAAACGGATTTCGTTGTATTCCATAAATATGAAAGGAGATTTCTCATGAGCAGGAAAGCGGCGGCCATAACTATATTGTCAATCTTACTATGTGGATCCACAGCAGTTGCACAGTCCACCCGATGGTTTCATGTGAATGTTCAAAGTGGAGGCCCGGACGGAGAACGCGTAAGCGTCAACATACCCCTCAAGCTGGTTGAAACAGTGCTTCCCATGATCGAACAAAAAGAATTTGTACAGGGGGAAATTGAACTTGATGAATTACCCCTGACGGTTAGCCAAATGCGCGAGATCTGGCGGACTCTCCAGACAGAGGGAGATTTTGAATTGGCATCGATTAAAGATAAGGATGTAAACCTGCGCATCTACAAGGAGGGAGATTTTCTTCACGTCAGAAGCAACGAAAACGCGAAGGATAAAATATCCATCAATATTCCGGCTGCGGTAGTCGATGCTCTTCTGTCCGGCGAAAGCGATGAGCTCAATATCACGGCCGCGGTAAAAATGCTGACCCAAAGTGATGTGGATGAAATAGCCAGAATTGAGGATGGCGAGGACACCGTCCGTGTCTGGGTCGATTCCAACGCATCTTTGGATTGAGCCCCGGCAGGTTCTCAACTGTCGATAAAAATCAAATCAAACCCGTATAAAAATTCTGAAATCGAATAGTCAGTTCACACTGTTAATAAAAGGAAATCCGTCGGAATGGAGTAGCCATGCTCAAAATTGCCGTTTGTTTTCTGATTATCGTCCTTGTTATTTTGGGCGTTTGTGCATTCGCAATTTTTAATGCCGGGATCGGATCTGTTTACATCCAGAATGATTCTGTGTCCCTGTGGCTGCCCATACCGATGGTTGCCGTGGATATGGCTCTACGCTTTTGTCCGGTGGATGAATTAAGCGAGATCCAGAGGCATATAACTCCGATAAAGGATATTGCCGTTGCCGCGGCAGGCACGATTGAAGACTGTCCCGACGCGACATTTTTAGAGGCATACAATCGGGGTGAAAGCGTTCGTATTGATAAAACCGGGAATGTTTTATCTATTGCGGTCAGTTCCGCCACTGAAGGGAAAGTCCGTGTAAAGATTCCCATACGCTCTTTAAACCGAATTCTTCGTGCTGCTCTGAAATCAAAGTCGTGACGGCAGCAGGCAATATGGAGGTAACAGGGGGAGAATTGCCGTCCTATAGCCGGCCCAGCGATTTCCAGTATTTGTATTCGTAGGCCCAATCGTCTTTGCGCATCGTGACAAGCAGCTTCATTCGATCGTAAAAGGAGCGCTGGACGGCGACCTGGCCGGGATATGTCTTCTTGTCGCGAATGGCTTCGACGAGCCGGATACCAAGTCTGGCGGCGGCTTTAAGCTTCGGCTCCCGCGCCTTCCCGTCCATCATCTGCTGTGCTTCGGCCCCCACGCTGCCGACAGTCCAGCAGCCCATGATCCGAAGAAACCCGATCATGTATTTCTCAACGATGTTGCTCTCCGCTCCTCCGGAAGTCACGACGGCTGCGCCGTACTTGCCCTGCATCGCCTGGCAGTGCAGCGGCCCGCAGCAGCGGTCGAAGACGGCCTTCATCTGCGCGCTGACGCTTGTGATGTAATTGGGGCTGGCGAGTATGATGCCGTCCGCCGCGAGCATGGCGGTCTTGAGCGTATTGAAATCATCCTTGATCGAGCATTTGCCTGTGCGGTGGCAAACATCGCAGCCGCGGCACGGTTTCACCGTCATTTTGGAGAGCGAGAACGTTTTGACTTCCGCGCCGGCGGCCTCGGCCGACGAAGTCACGCCGGCCAGCAGCGCGCCCGTGGTTCCCTTCATCCCATGCGGACTTCCTAAAATCGCAACGATGTTCATGAATGAACCTCCTTGATTTTCCGGTCCCACTCCTTGAGTCGGTCTCAGCATTTCCGATTATCGCAATTGTTACAAATAGGTCGAACAAGATGCAATTTGCTTAGTCCAGTGCGTCTTCATCGAAATTCGTATATATAAGCCCAAATTGTTAGAGCGAGTTTAGCATTGATTGCCTGTCTCCGGACAAACGTTTTCCCGAAAAATCTTCAATCCGGGATTCCTCTTCCTCCTTCCGCCCCGTCCGCATATAGTAAGCCCAGATTTCATCAAGATTTTCGGAAACGGCATGGAACCGACCTCAACCGGGAGCCATTATGCCTGAACTCATATACAAATCGCACAATGAGGTGCATCCTACGAGCTGGTCGAGCGACGGGCGTTTCTTGATGTACGCCGAACAAAATAAGGAGACGGGTTATGACTTGGCGGTTCTTCAAATGGAAGGAGAACGCAAGTCAATGCCGTTGTTGGATTCGAAATTCAACGAAACCGAGGGACGTTTTTCTCCGGACGGTCATTGGATCGCTTATGTATCGGACCGATCCGGAATGAAGGAGGTATATCTTCGTCAATTATTAAAGGGACCCGATTCGGCACTTGCCGTATCCGGCGGCATGCTGCAAATATCCCAGGGAGGCGGAAATGGTCCTCGGTGGCGGGGAGACGGCAGGGAATTATACTACCTTGCTTCAACCGGAGATATTATGACTGTAGAGGTTACAGGAAAAGAAGAAATGGAGGTAGGAAATCCCAGACCTCTATTCCGGAAAAATTTGGACAACTCATTGGGATCTGAATTCTTCGATCTTTCAAACTGGGATGTCAGCAGGGACGGAAATCGTTTTTTGCTGCCGATGCCGACTGTAGATAGTGCATCATCGCCGTTTACAATAATCCTCAACTGGACCTCTTTATTGGAACAATGACGCTATCGCAGTTGCCCACTCATAATTTCTCCGGTTTTTGCATAAACCATTCGATATGTCCATACCCTGAACAGAGCAGGGTGTAAGTGTCAGGGTGGTACATGTCTTGTACGCCATCCGCCTGTTTTTGAACTGGAGTTCATCCTTGGGAAAAAAGGCGCCAATTACTTATGGACGGAAGAAGAATGCGGCGTTCCACCTGGACATGTACCCAGGCTCAGCGCGGCAGTGGAGGCGGAGAATGCAGCCTGGTCTTTCCGGTGCATTGTTCCATGCATCCGCTGAGAACGCTGTTATACGACGCATCGACCGTTTCTCCCCAAACGTTGAATTCGGAGGAGTTGTTCACCAGATCCCTGGTGAACTGGCGCAGAAGAGTCTGGATGCCGGCGACTGTCTTTTCTTTATGATTTCGAACTTCCCGGGCTCGAATTGAAGTGGATCTGCACGAATTTTTCCCAAGGGTATATTCGTAATGCAGGCATACTGCCTCTTTTTTGGAACGAGTGCAATTTAAGTACAACAGGACGTTTTTGCAGTTTTTGGATGGAGGAGCGGCTTTCTTGTCGGGCGTATCCTGGATCCGAACGACTCTCCAATGGCAGCTTAAACGGAAGTCCCGTAATCGTCGTCTATTTCCGGGGGGATATACTCTCTGATGACAGGATAGTCCTGCAGATGACGGGATATTGCCGCATTGAGAAAATTCTCTACCCAGCGGTAAATGTCGTAACGGCGCACCGACGATCTCAGATGGCGCATGCGGCGCGCACGCTCCTCGTAGGACATGGTAGCGGCATCGTACAGCGTTTCAGCCACGCCTTCGACATCGTACGGATTGACGAGCAGGGCATGCCTGTGAAGCTGCGCCGCTGTCCCCGCGAACTCGCTCAGGATGAGGACGCCGTTTTCCTCGATGTTGCAGGCGCAGTATTCTTTCGCCACGAGATTCATGCCGTCCTTGATCGGAGTGATGAGAGCGATCTCCGCCGTACGGTAATAGCCGAGGAGTTCAGTACGTTTCAGGTGACGGAAAATGTAGTGGATGGGCACCCAGCCTGAGCGTGTGAATTCGCCGTTAATCTTCCCGACCAGAGATTCGATCTCCACCTTGAGGGCATTGTACTTCGGAATGTCCGTACGGCTCGGCACAACGACCTGCACCAGCGTCATTTTTTTCCTGAGCTTCGGGAAACGGCGCAGTGCGTTGCGGAAGGCTTCAAGGCGATACGGGATGCCCTTCGTGTAATCCAGCCGGTCGATGCCAAGGACGATCTGCTGGTTCGGCAGGTCTTCGTGGATGTACCAGGCGGATTCAGACACTTCTTTTTGCCGGGCGCGCATCTCAAATTCATTGAAATCGATGCTGATGGGGAACACCCCTACGTTCACATCGTGCTCTTTCATAGTGCATATATGAAACCCTCCGCTACTGTGCACCGGGATATCCTTGAGCAGCATTCGTATGCATTGGATGAAATTACGCTTGTCGCGCATCGTCTGAAAGCCGACGAGATCGTAGCTCAGCAGCGATTGCAGAATGTTGAAACGCCACGGCATCTTTATGAAAATATCGGGCGGGGGAAAAGGGATGTGGAGGAAAAAACCCACCGAATTCCGTATGCCCATTTCCCGCAGTTCCGAGGCGATGTTGATGAGGTGGTAATCGTGCACCCAGATGTAGTCGCCGCGGCGGGTATGTGCAAATACATGTTCCGCGAATTTTCTGTTGACCCGCTTAAAGGCGTCCCAATAATCCGGTTGAAAATTGCAGTGGGACAGCAGGTCGTGAAACAACGGCCACAGAACTTCGTTGGCAAAGCCGTGGTAATACAGTTCCAGTTCTTCGTTGGAAAGAGGCACGGTGGCTAATTCATACCCCGATGCAGAGGACGACGCGCGAAGTGTGGCGTCAATCTCCGGCTGATTTTCTTCGGGAAGCCCGGACCACCCTATCCACAATCCGCCGCGGTTCCGCAACACCGGTGCAAGTGCCGTGACCAGTCCCCCCGACCCGTGTTTCCACGACAGCGTGTCTCCATCCCGTTCGAACATCACGGGCAGCCGGTTGGAAACAATGACCAGCCGTTCAACAGCATTGTGTTTCTGTTCATTCATAGGCGCCTTCTCTGGTCGCGTGCATCATCCCCGGAATAGCCTCGATATTCTGTATGTCTTGACCGGATGCCAAGTAAGAAACACGTTATGCCGAAACTAATGGAGATAGTTTAACATCATCGGCTTTACTCCGGGCAAGGTTATCCCGGATTCCTTCGTGAGGCTTTTTCCTTTTTAATCGGACTTGAGCCTGCTGTAGGATTCGGATGTGGATTAGAAATCCAGGGGATCTGCCATTAAGGAGATTGGGAGGGCTATTACGGAAAAACACAAACCAACCCGGATTTTCAATACACAATGCTGTATTTGGTCGGCGCCCCCTGGCTGCAGCTATCGGCAAATGCAGGCAACGCAAACGTTTTTCTGGATTTTTTATTAAGCGGTTATGCACATGGGATTACGATG
>CAZPHK010000079.1:0-21667 GCA_964586015.1 uncultured Acidobacteriota bacterium
CGCCCGGGCGTGGTTCAAGCTGACGCACCGCGACATGGGACCCCGCTCGCGCTATCTCGGCCCGGAGGTTCCGGCGGAGGAGCTGATCTGGCAGGATCCGGTGCCCGCGGTCGACCATAAGCTAATAAGCAAGCGAGATGTCTCTGGCCTCAAGCGCAAAATTCTTGCATCAGGATTGTCCGTCTCCCGGCTGGTCTCGACCGCCTGGGCTTCGGCGTCCACATTCCGCGGTTCCGATAATCGCGGCGGCGCAAACGGGGCGCGCATTCGCCTCTCCCCGCAAAAGGATTGGGAGATAAACCAGCCGGCGCGGCTGAAGCCCGTGTTGAGAGCCTTAGCGAAAATCCAAAAGGAGTTCAACAGTGCGCAGTCCGGAGGGAAGAAAGTGTCGCTCGCCGACATGATCGTCCTGGGCGGATGCGCCGGTGTCGAGCAGGCTGCAAGGAATGCCGGTTACAAGGTAACCGTTCCCTTCGCACCCGGACGCACGGACGCGTCCCTGAAGCAAACCGACGTGGAGTCATTTGCGGCACTCGAACCGGTCGCGGACGGATTTCGCAACTACATCAAGACCAAATTCGCCGTATCGGCGGAGGAGCTTCTGGTGGATCGTGCGCAATTGCTGACACTGACCGCCCCTGAAATGACGGTTCTCATCGGCGGCATGCGCGTATTGAACACCAACTACGGACAATCCCCGCACGGCGTTTTCACCAAACGGCCGGAGACGCTCACCAACGACTTCTTTGTGAATCTGCTGGATATGGGCACGACGTGGAAAGCGACCACGAAGGACGAAGATGTGTTCGAGGGACGCGATCGTGCAACGGGCGATCTCAAGTGGACCGGCACCCGTGTCGATCTCATCTTCGGTTCGAACTCCCAGCTCCGGGCACTGGCGGAAGTATATGGAAGCGAGGACTCCGGGGAGAAATTCGTCCATGACTTTGTGGCAGCCTGGACCAAGGTCATGAACCTGGATCGCTTTGATCTTGCCTGACCCCGGCTACAGATTGGATCGGAGCGTGTTTTAACGGCATGTCGGGTCATTGGGATGCTGTAAATTCACCCCAATTTCCCGGGTGCTTTCGACGCAGGAATAAATAGAGGGCGGTGTTTCAGAACAATCTGTGATGCCGCCCTTTATTTATCGGTGTTTATCTGAGAGCAACTTAGCCGGTTCCAATATACTCTGCTTCGAATTCAGGATTTCCCTTTCTCAGCCTGCATCAGCCCTTTATAATTGGCCTCACCGAATACAACCGAGCATTTTACAAGCTGCCTCGTTCTGGAGGTTCTCAAAAAAATGACCGAATCGAAATCCGTAAACAGAACTTCAAAGGAATATACCGAAAGAGATGACAGGGTAAACGAAGCCATTGCGATGAAGGTGCCGGACCGGGTGCCGTTTCAGCTCTGGGTCGGCTACTTCGCGGCCAGGTATTGCGGCATTCCCTGTTCCTGCGCCTATTATGATCCGGAAAAATGGAGAGCGGCCAATTACAAAACAATAACAGAACTCGAGCCGGATGTTTACTGGGCCCAAACCGCCGCTTTTTCCGGGAAAGCGATGGAACTCCTCGGCCCGCGTCAGATGAGGTGGCCTGGTTTTGGCGTATCTCCAAACCACAGTCACCAGATGATCGAGCTGGAGCCGATGAAAGCGGAAGATTATGACGCCTTTCTCAGCGACCCGTCGGATTTTATTATACGCAGCTATCTGCCCCGGGTCCTGGAGTCTGCGGCGCCCATGGCCAAGCTGCCTCCCTTCAGGTCCCTCCTGTTCAGTATGGGGATGGCTCCCTACCTGGCGCGTTTCACCCTGCCGGATATGGTGGAAATGCTCGAAAAATTCCGCGAAGCGGCGGAATTGCAGGCAGAGTGGCAAAGCCGGGATATCAACTTCGACGAGGAAATGGCCGGGCACGGCTTTCCCGGATACACGACACCCATGATGATGGCCGGAGCGCCCTTCGACATGATCTCCGACTTCCTTCGAGGTATGCGCGGCTCCATGCTGGACATGTATCGGCTGCCGGACAAGCTTCTGCAAGCCTGCGATATGCTTTGCAGACAGAACCTGGCCATGATCAAGTCATTGCCTGCTCCCGAGGACGGAAGCGTTAAGAGGGTTTTCCTGGCCCTTCACAGAGGATCGGACGGATTCATGTCTTTGCCGCAATTCGAGAAATTCTACTGGCCGACTCTAAAGGAAGTTCTGTTGGCCCTGGTCGAGGCCGGATGGACGCCATGTCCATTCTTCGAAGGGACATGGGATCAGCGCCTTGAATACCTTCTCGAATTGCCTAAGGGGAAAGTACTTTGCCATTTCGCGAAAACAGATCCGGAAAAGGCAAAGGCCGTCCTGGGCGGGCATCTTTGCTTCATGCTGGACGTTCCCGGCTTCATCCTGCAGGCCGGCACCGTCTCGGAGGTCGAGGACTACTGCAGGAATCTCATCAAAATGTGCGGTAAAGACGGTGGTTTTATCATGACGGCAACGGCTCTGGATGAGGCCAGACCGGAAAACGTAAAAGCGATGATAGACATTACCAAGAGCTGCGGTAGATATGCTTAGCCCGCTTTTCTCGCGGAAAGAGGTGCTGTCCGAAAACCTTCTGAGAAATGCGGATTAATTCCGTCCGACGTTCTGCGCCTGGATGGCCGTAATCGCCACGGTGCTGACGATATCCGCTACCGTGCAGCCGCGGCTCAGATCGTTGACCGGTTTGCGCAGGCCCTGAAGCACCGGACCTACCGCGATCGCACCGGAGGATCTCTGTACCGCTTTGTAGGTATTGTTGCCCGTGTTCAGGTCGGGGAATATAAACACCGTTGCACGGCCGGCTACACTGCTGTTGGGCATCTTGGTGCGCGCGACGGATTCGTCGATGGCCGCGTCATACTGCATCGGCCCCTCTATGGGCAGGTCGGGACGCATCTTTTTTGCGATTTCCGTGGCTTCCTTCACCATGTCGACGTCCGCGCCCTTGCCGGACATGCCGGTTGCGTAGGAAAGCATCGCCACGCGGGGTTCGATTCCGAAAGAGCTGGCCGTGTTCGCGCTGGTTACGGCGATATGGGCCAGTTCCTCCGCGGTCGGATTCGGATTGACGGCGCAGTCGCCGTACACCAGCACCCTGTCCGCCAGGCACATGAAGAATACGCTCGAAACGATTTTGACCCCTTCCTCAGTCTTGACGAACTCAAAAGCCGGCCGAATCGTATGGGCCGTGGTATTAATCGACCCGGACACCATTCCGTCCGCATCCCGTTTATACACCATCATCGTCCCGTAATAGGATGGTTCCTGCATTGTCTCTTTCGCGATTTCGGGTGTGACGCCCCTGTGTTTCCGCTGTTCGAAATATTCGGCCGCATAGTCATCGAGGCGCGCAGAGGTCGCCGGATTGATGATCTCCACACCCGCCAGATCCACCATGAGCTGTTCCGCCCGGTTTCGTATCTCGTCTTCGCGGCCCAGAAGAGTGAGATCCACGATCTTTCGGCGCAGCAGAATCTGGGTCGCCCGGAGGATTCTGTCTTCCCCTCCTTCCGGCAAAACGATGTGTTTTCTGTCCGACCGCGCCCGTTCCTGAAGGTTGTACAGGAACATATTCGGAGTGATTCTCTTTTCGCGTTTGGCCATGACGCCTTTAAGGATCACATCCAGGACCACATGCTCGTCGAAAAGCATCTGGGCCGTCTCGATCTTCCTGTAACTCCGGGGCATGATGGATGCGGTAACGCGGCTGACATTGATGGAAGTTTCGTATGTTCCGGTGTCGACTGCAAGTACCGGCAGCTGAATTCTCTCCATTCCTTTTATCAGCCGGTCGATGGTTTCGCTGGGGCGCAGGCCGCTGCTGAGAAGAACGCCCGCCAGTTTCGGCATTTTGTTGGACATCTGGGATGCTATCGCCCCCAGCAGGATATCCACCCGATCCCCGGAGGCGATAATGAGGGAGCCCGGCCCGATCCTCTCCAGAAGAGTCGGCATCTGCATCGATGCAATCCGGAAATTGTCCACCAGGTTGTCCAGGTATTTTGCGCCGTAAAGAACGTCTGCGTTGAGGGCGGCGGCAATTTCGTCCATGCGCGGCTTGGCAAGAATTTCATCCTCGGGTATCGCGCCCGCGAAGGGAACTCCCCTGTCCGGAAGCCTTTTCGAGAGAAACTCCAGCGTTTCTTCGATGCGCTCTCTTTCGACCCGGTTGACGATAACGCCCAGCAGATCGCAGCCCTGCTCTTCGAAAGTCTCTTTGCTCATACAGGCGTTTTCGTAAATCTCCGATGCGCTGTGCCTCCTGCCGCTTACCACAAGGAGTACGGGAGCGCCGAGATTGCGGGCAACCTCTGCGTTGAGCTCGAATTCAAACGCGGTGCTGGATCCCTGGTAATTCGTACCCTCCACCAGTACAAAATCCCAGTCTTTTTCGAATGCTTTGTACGCAGCGAGGATTTCTTCCATCATCTCCGCCTGGCGTCCCTTTGTGATCATTTCCATCGCCTGCTGGGACTGGATGCCCACGACGGTTTTGGGATTGCATTCCAGGCCGAAAACAGAACAGATAAGGTAGGCGTTCGGGTCGGGATATTCCGCTCGTTGGTCGCTGCGTCCGATAGGGCGGAAATAGCCCACTCTGCGAAATTCCCTGAGAAGGCCGGACATCAGACCCAGGGCGATGGCGCTTTTACCCGCGACCGGCCCGGTGGTTGTCAGGTACAGATTCTTTGGCATGATACGGGTGACTTTCCTTGAAAAATTCCTGTTTTCTTTTTAATTACCTCCAGGCGTCGATGGATACGCCTCTGCCGGCCATGAAGTCGGTTATGAACCAGACGCTGGCTGTTTCTCCTCCCACTACGATGGTCCGAATATTATTAGGATTCGGTAGATGCTTGATCAATGTGTCGCTTGGGACTTTTCTCCAGGTGGCATAGGGCTCAAGCCCCTGGTCTCCAAGGGGGCCCATCATGCCGGAAGCAATGGAGTTTGCCCAGTAGGTTCCCGCGGGCACTTCCGCGTTCCGGGAGAGCCATTCGGCAAGCGCTCCCTTTGTTTCGAATCCCTGGGAGTATCTGAGCAGATTTGCCACGGACGGATCCATTATGAGTGTTGCAGATCCCATCGCTGCCAACACTCGGGTAAAGTCCCTCATTAAAAGTTGGGGAGCGTAGTGCTCTACGACCGATCCCGAGCAGTTCACGAAGTTCCAGCCCATGAGTATCGTGAGGACGCTGTCTTCGGGCTTGTGACCATTCAGCACATGAAAAGGCTCCCATCCTTCCGGAAGGGCTTCCTCGTTTTCCGCTATAGTTACGTAATTATAGAGCAGCGGATTGCTGAGGGAGGAAAAACCGGACACGCCCTCCCGGTATCCCTGGATTATTTTATGTATCAGGACCATGGAGCGGCCGATGACGGAATTGGCCTCGGCGTTCGGACCCAGTGCACCGATGCCCGAATTCATTCCGATTTCATTGCGCACGGGACCGTTCACCAGTACCATGCTCGCGCTGGAGGTGGTGGAATCCATATACGGGACCTGGCTGGAGAGCGCCAGGATCGTAGGCAGGTATTCGGGTTTGGCGCCCGCCATGACGGCAATGATGGCGACCTTTTCCACCGTGAACGGACGGGTCGTATTAAAAGTGCCTGAATCTTTCTTCACCAGTTCATCCGGATTATGGCTGGTGCCTTCGAGCATCGCGGCCACTCTTTCCTCTGTCGGGAGTATGATCGGATTATAGTCGGTCCAGTATTTGTCCTTAAACAGGCGCTGCAGATTATCGGCGGTGTCCGGGGGCAGATATCTGGGCTCCGGCGCCGCTTCCGGAGGAATCCCGGATATCTTTTCATTGTCCGTGAGGGGGATTGTCAGACTGTCGATAATTGCCTTCATGACGGGTTTGCCGCTGACGTTATCCCTGCCGTCGAGATAGGTTTTCAGCATCTCCTCATTGAGGCCCGTGAATGGATACGGCATTCCGACATAGCGCAGGGGCATGCCTGTGCCGTATTTGAAATGGGCGTTGATTCCGAAGGAAACGACATTTTCATTCGCAAGTGACACTGTAGGGATGTCGTACTGCGTTTCCAGTAGTCCGTTGAAGCGGCTCACGGCCGCGATGCAGCCCCATCAGCCGGCAACGCCCATGATGACGCCGTCTCCGCCTTTCTCGGCTATCTCTTTCCATAATGCGGGATCATCCGAAATGTAGCTGCCGCTCTTGAGTTTGAGTACGGTTTTAACGCCGGGCATGTTGCGCGCAAACCACCGCTGCATTTCCCCCATCACGGGAGTGCCGTTGATCCCCTCATAGTTCATGTCCACCAGGTATATGGTTTTGCCTTCCAGGGTGTTGAGCCGTGGCGCCAGCGGCACCCGCTCCGCGAGTTTCTCCGTAACTGCCGGATTCAGAACGGTGATTAATTCATCCTGGGAGGCAGGGGATTTACGTGCAGACGATATTGTTGCGATACCGATGAGGATCAGGACTGTAAGTGCCGGCAGGCATTTTGACAATAGCGGCTTTCTTTTCATTTCTACCTCGTTCTATTTCAGGAAATAGTGCCCCCAAACGGGGAATTCAGGGGCCGGTTGTTCCGAATCGCTTTCCTCGGGCGGTTTGGGTTTCAGATATTCCGGCGGCCGGACAATCTCGTAGAAGAGCGCGTTCGGCTCACAGGTGATGATGCAGAGACCGCAGCCTTTGCACTTTTCGGGATCGATGGAGGATATCTGATCTTCGGAGACCGCATCCTGTTTCATTTCAATCGCATCAAATTTGCAGCGGTCGACGCATATCCCGCAGCCGATGCATTTCTCCTCATCCACTACCGCCAGAAACCGGTTGGGCGTCATCAGATCAAAGCGTTTATCCCGGGTTACCGGAAAGAGGTTTTCGCAGCAGCAGTCACAGCAGTAACAATCCCCCCAGTGAACCAGACCGGCTTCTTCACACTGCCGCACAATTGACAGGGATTCTTCCAGGGATACTTCTTTCAGCAGCCGGCCGGGCTGATTGAGATAGTACTCGCCTCTCGGCCTGTCGAAGCAGGCGAAACAGGTCATCATTGGAAGTTCACATTTGTGTCCCCAGGAGATCCGGCAACCGCACGGCGCCAGAATTCTGCTTTTGGCGTTTTCGATTTTCAGCTTCCAGTTCTCTTCCGGGAGAATATCCTCGGGCTTGATATTGGGGCTCCGTTCGAGCGCTCCGATGGCCGGCGAGATGGGAAGGCTGCGGCCGGTCATTTTGATGAACTCTTCTGTATGTTTTATGAAGTGATACGACCACTCGTTGTAGAAAAAGTCGGCCCAGAGCTCTTTGACTTCCCGGGAAATTGCGTATGGCCCTGTGTGTGGGGCGGTGTCGGCGACGCATTCATGGTGAAAGGCCAGCAGGGTTGTGTGGAAGGCATACTGGGTCAATCCCCGGGTCAGCATTCCTTTGTCCACCAGGACATCCAGTTTTTGTGAGAGTTTCTTCTCGGCAATGTCCAACCTGCCGGCCAGTTCCCGGCAGGTTGCGGGTTCAAACAATTCCAGGCAGATCCGGGCTTCAACCTGGGTCAACATTGCGTTCAGAATTTTCAGGAAACGTTCCGATTCCCAGACGCCCAACTTGTCCGACAACTCCTTGTAGATGCTGCTGTCCGCCATAAAACTCTCCTCATTAATGCCAAACCGTTTACATTAACGTCTCTTCGATCCATGAAAACCAGGAATCCAGGCCTTCCCCGGTCTTGGCGGAAACCGGGAAAACCTTTGCAGAAGGATTCAGGCCCCTTATTATCCCGGGGAAGCCGTCCAAATTAAAATCAAAATATGGCAGAACGTCCGTTTTATTTACGAGCACCGCGTCCGCCTCGACAAACATTACCGGGTATTTGTAAGGCTTGTCGTCGCCTTCGGGAATGCTCAGGATCACGGTATTTTTGTGCGCCCCGAGGTCGAAATCAGCGGTGCAGACAAGATTTCCCACGTTTTCGATGAATATCAGATCGATAGCGTCCAGATCCAGTGTGTCCAGCGCCTTCTTTATCATCCGGGCGTCCAGGTGACATCCGCCGCCGGTATTTATCTGGACGGCGGGGATATTCTGCCTCGAGATTTTGTCCGTGTCGATGGAAGAGGCGACGTCCCCTTCAATTACAGCGATCCGGTATTTGTGTCCCATGCGGTTGATTGTCTTCAGTATCAGGCTGGTCTTGCCCGATCCCGGAGATGACATGACGTCAATCATCATTACGTTGTGACTGTCCAGAAGTTTTCGGTTCGCATCCGCTGTTTTCGTATTCGCAGCCAGTATATTTTCTTTTACGGATACCGTTTTGGCGCTCATCTACTCCACCTTCATATTTTCGATATAGAGTTCCCGTCCGCCGACGATTTCCACGCGTTTCCCGTGGCATTCCGGGCAGCGGTAATCGCGTTTCTGCATCGGAAAGAGGATATCGCAGTCGCGGCAGCGCAGCTGCGCAGGCACATGCGTGTAATGAATCCTGGCGCCGGCGGCGATGGTGTCTTTGCTGAGAAAGCCGAAATAAAAGTTTACGGCGTCTTCCTCTATGCCGGTGTAGTCGCCGACCACCAGGTGAACGCTGATTATTTTTCGGGCGTCGGCATTCCTGGCGCTGTCAAGTACAAGTCTTAACAGGGATTCAACGATGCTCTGTTCATGCATGAAAGAAATAACGATCCTTTTAAAGTCCACTCTGCCGACAGGCGGTTCCCATGGCAGCGCTTATCAGAGCTAAGCGGTCTATGCCTTTCCCACGGCTTTCAGGATCTTGTCCGGTGTGGCGGGCGGCGCGATCCAGTGCCCTATGGCGTTGGCTACCGCGCACACGGGGAGCAGGGGAGCTGCCATACAGTGGCTGATGCCCGATGCGCCGTAGCAGGCGTTTCCGGAACGGGTTTCGACGGCGTAAGTATCGATAGGCCCCAGGTCCAGGATGGTGGGCTTTTTGTACTCGAACATGTTCGTGCTGAGCTTCACGCCCGTAATCTTGTCATAGATGAATTCCTCGGATAATCCTCCCTGGCTGAAAAACATCGCCTGGTGGAGCTGCCCTTCAAACGACGTCATCCTCAGCACCTTGCCCGGATCGCAGACCACCACGTATTTGGTCACTTCCACCCCGCCGGTTTCGGTGTCTACGGCGACTTCGCAGTAGCTTGTGTTCATGACGTCGAGGATATGTCCGCCTTTGGCCCAGGTCGTTTCCGGAGGCCTTCCGAAGAATGTCGCGGTAATGTCCAGATCGTGATCCCCGAATCCTTCGTCCGCAATGAACTTCCCGAAGGGGTACGCCTTTCCTGGATCCGATTTCAGAAATACCATGGTGTCTTTTGTATCGAGATTCTCCGGGCTGGTGTTGAATACACTGGATTTGGCGGCCAGGTCCAGAAGCAGTTTTCTGCATTTTACGGCCGCTTCCTTCATGACCCAGGAGGATGCCGTGGAGCCGTCGCTTCCGCCTCCGCAGGGAGTGAAAATAGCCTTTTCATCATAGAGCAGGATCACGTCTTCGACTTTTGCCCCCAACTCCTCTGCGACAACCAGGGCGGCGGCATCCGCGGAATAAATGCCGGCCCAGGGTCCCTTGAGCGGTATGTACACCTTGTTGTCCGCCTGAATGGTCACTGTCGCCGTGTAAGGCTGCTGTGCGTGCCGGGGCGACAGGGCGTATCGGAAGGCCAGACCATGCAAACGGCCGTCGGGGAGTTTTCGGGTGCCGGCCGGATGCCATTTCCAGTTCATGGCCTTTTTCCCCTTTTCCACGCACATCAACAGGCCTGGGGGAATGCCCGGATCCTGCTGGGAGGAAGGCCCGTGAACGTTCCTGAGCGCGACATCGATTACGTCCATGCCGAGTTTTTCCGCCACAATCTGCTCGGCTATTGTCATAACGTCCCAGTTGAACGGGGATGTCTGGCTGAGAGTATTGCGGCCGGAATTGGTGTAGATCTCCTGGAAACGATTCTTTTGATTGACGCATCGGGTTGTATTGAAAGGGCTGAATCTTGCTTCGAACGCTCCCCATGCGGAGGCCGTTTCTTCCGGGGCTCCCTGATCGCCGACGATGCTCTCCTCAACGGCCGTAATCGTTCCGTCCTTCTTAAATCCGATCTTTGCGTGACAGTATCGCTGTGGATTCGCCACGTAGTAATCGTTCCGCCTGTCGTTTACACAGCGGACGGGCCGGCCCGTTCTCCTGGCCAGCAAAGGCGTAATGAGCTGGGAGCGGCGGATGATCCAGTCGCAATACTTGCCGCCCTGGAATAATGTAAGTCGATGGAGCTTGTCGAAGTCGACATTGTACAGGGGGCGGAGCTGAAATGATCCCCATGTAGGGCATACGCCTTCGATATACAGGGTTGGACCTTCCGACCCCCAGGGGTCCTGCGCCCACCAGGCGAGGCTTCCGTTTGGATTCGGTATATGAGACGCCGTACGGGAGTGCCCCCAGTCAAATTCGATAATATGGTCCGATTCCTTGAATCCGGACTCTACATCTCCTGCAGAGAAATTGGATACCAGCTTCTTGGGGTCATGCCTGATTATCGGCGCGCCGGGTTTCAAGCCGTCCCGTGCATCTACGATAGGCGGCAGAACGTCCCATTCCACTTCAATCAGTCTCAGGGCCTCTTCGCAGATTTCCGGAGTCTCGGCGACAACAACGGCGCCTATCTCTTCGTCTTCCGTCTCCGCTTCGCCCGGAATCAGTGGGCCGTGGATGCCGGCCATCGTGTTGACCGGAGGGTGAGTCAATCCTTTGTTTATAGACAGGACTTCGGGGTCGTCCCATGTAACGATATCCACGACACCTTCCAGGGCCCTGGCCTTGCTGATATCCATGCTCTTTACTCTTGCCCGGCCATGGGGGCTTCGGAAATATTTAGCGTGGAGCATGTCGGGCACAGCCGCATCAGTGCCGTATTTGGCCCGCCCGGTGGCTATGGTATACGATAGCCTGCCGGGAACATTGGCCCGGCCGACAGCCTTGAATCCCGTTCTCTGTCCGTTGCTGCCTTCGATGTCCGCCATGGTATCGCCTCGCGATCAGGATGGTTGCATTATGTATTACAGCGAGTGTACTACCAAAGTGACTCGACTGGATAGCCGATAATGCCTATAAACTAATAGATTCCCAATGCCAGCCCTGCGGCGATGGTTGCGCCGATTTCCCGGCATCGTTCGAGATCGGCAGCCCCGATCGTTTTGGGCGCCAGGGCCTTTTCCGGGGTCTGAGCATGCGTGCAAATGATGAGCGGATCTGCGACCGGTTTCAGCCGCCACCCGGTTGCTATCCGCGCGATTTGCCGTGCGGCGTTTTCGCCGTCGCTGCCGGCGCAAATCAATATCGCGTAAGGCCGTCCCCTGATCCGGTCCAGGGCCGCGTAATAGGTCCGGTCGAAAAAATCCTTCATCAGACCGGACATTGCTGCCAGATTCTCGGGCGTTGCGAAAATGTAGCCGTCCGATTCCAGTACTTCATTCCCGCCTGCTTCCTTTGCGTGGATCAAATTTACCCGAATCTCCCGTTCCGAAGCCGCGCCTTCGGCTGCGGCCCTGGCCATCTGTTCGGTTCCGCCGGTCATGGTGTTGTAAACAACCAGAAGTTTCTTCATCGGAACATACTTTAAGGACTTCCGTGTCCGGTGTGAAGTGATATTGCAAATGCCTGGACCTTTCCTCTCTGAAAAACCGCCGGAGAATGACAGGGATATCTCTTCTGATATCATTGTTTTTCCGTATAATAACTCCACGCTTTGCGAAGTATTCCCAGGACAGAATGCAAAATGGAGGCCCGACATGAGTGCAGATAACCCGGCAGGCATACTGGCCCGGATCGGGCTTCGAACCGGAACACAGCGTGCATGGGCCATGTACGACTGGGCCAACTCGGCCATGGTGACTATTGTCATCTCCACGATTTACCAGTTCTTTTTCCTGTCGTACGCGGCATCGGACCTGCCCTCGAATGTTGCGGCAGTACGATTCGGTCTGGCGACCTCCATAGGACTCGCGATTATTGCAATCCTGGCCCCGATACTGGGAGCGATGGCGGATCAAACCGCCGTGAAGAAACGGCTTCTGGGTACATTCATGGGGATAGGCGCGGCGTCCGTTGCGTTGATGTTTTTTATCCAGCAGGGAGCCTGGTTTTTCGCGCTCGTTCTGTTCGTACTTGCCAATATCGGCGCCAACGGCAGTTTCGTATTCTACGATGCGCTGCTGCCCCACGTAGCTCCAGGTAAAGAAATGGACAAGGTTTCGACGGCCGGGTATGCCCTGGGCTACGTAGGCGGAGGACTGGTCCTGGCGGTCTGTGGAATAGTGTATAAAAATCCGGGTTGGATAGGAATCCCCGGAGGAAGTGATGTTTCTCCGTCGATTGCTTCTTTGCCTTTTCGCCTTTCGTTCGTAGCTGTAGCTGTATGGTGGGTGCTGTTTGCGATCCCTCTGTTCCGCCGTGTGCCCGAACCGGCGGTTCGTCCGTTGCGCGATGAAGGACATTCTGTTGGAGTTGTCCGGGGAGCATTTAAAAGGCTCATACGAACGCTGCACGAGCTGCGCAAATATCGCAACGCATTTATGCTGCTTCTGGCGTTTTTGATCTATAACGACGGAATCGGAACCATTATCCGCATGAGTGCCCTCTACGGCGAGAGTATCGGAATCGACCGGGGCGCGATGATTCTCGCTTATACCCTGGTCCAGTTCATCGGCATTCCCTTCGCGTTTCTTTTCGGCGGCCTTGCCGGGCGGATCGGCACCAAACGGGCTATTTACCTGGGACTGATCGTTTACGCTTTTATCTCGATCTTTGCCTATTTTATAACCACTACTGCACATTTTTTCATACTCGCCATTCTGACGGCGATGGTCCAGGGCGGCACCCAGGCCCTGAGCCGTTCGCTTTTCGGGAGCATGATCCCGCCCAGGAAATCGGGGGAGTTTTTCGGCCTCTTTGCCGTCTTTGAAAAATTTGCCGGGATTCTGGGCCCATCCTTAATCACTTTGATGACGGCTTTGACTGGATCCCTGCGGAATGCAATCCCCTCGGTTTTCCTGTTCTTCCTGGTGGGGGGAGTTCTTCTGACCTTCGTGAATGTGGAAGAAGGGCAGAGAGCGATAAAGGGATCGAAGGAGTAACGGAAAATTAATCTGCGTTTCTCACTGGATTTCTATTGCTTCACTCACATCGAGGCGGCGTCAAGGGCTGTGAGAAAGGCGGTTTAACTCAGTATCAAGGTCTTTGCTATTTAAGCTTTTTGCGAACGCCGTCATGATGAACTACTCGCCCGCCGGCATCGGCGATGTGGCTACGCAGATACGGGAAGCGATGCTGTCGGCAACTCCCGTTGCCGGAGAAAGGCGAAGCGGATAAAGCTGCATAAAGAGGATCCCTTACACTTACCAACCCCCTCAGTGCCGTTTAATTCGGGCGCTGAGGTTTTTTATGTTTGCCGGTATATCGACCTTTTGCCGCGTTATTCTCCGGAGTCGTAAAAACCCGATTTTCTCCAAAATATAGAGAAGGTTGAAGTTTCTTTCCATAAAACCCTCTTTGTGTCTTAGAAATAAAATCCTTTTGAAAAGCAGCGTTTCGGATATATGGTATTGCTTCGAAAAACAGCAACCCCATAGAACAGGAGATTTATATGCCCCAAGAGGATGCGCAGTCAGAGGAATACCAGTTTCCCAGAAAGCAGGTCATATGGGGATTAGTAGCCGTTTTCGCCGTCTATGGAGCCGTGGCGTATTCGGTTCAGACGTTGACTATTGCAAGACCGAAGATTGCGGCTGATCTCGATGGGCTGTCGCTGTATGCCTGGTCCGTGTCCATTCCTTCGCTGGTCATGGCCCTTGTCACCGTCATATTCGGAAAGTTTTCCGATATGTACGGCCGGCGCATCATGCTGATGATATCCCTGGTCGCCTCCCTGGTGGGAACGGTTCTGAGCGCGCTCAGCCCTAATTTCATATTCCTGATCGTTGCAAGTGCGATCGCGGCCCTGGGAGCCGGAGCGATGATGCCGCTGGTGTTCGCCGTGGTCGGCGACCTGTTTCCTCCAGCCGAGCGCGGCAAATGGGTCGGCCTGCTCAACATACCTCTCGGCGTATTCACCTTAACCGGTCCAGCCCTTGGCGGCTTCATTGTGGATTCGCTCAACTGGCGCTACCTGTTCTGGCTGGCGATCCCGCTGCTGGTTTTCTGCCTGATCACCGTACCCGTAGGCGTACCCTCGCTGATGAACAGGGATTCAACGCGTAAAATCGATGTCAAAGGAATCATATGGGTGGCCCTTGCAGCTTCGACTTCAATCATCGCTTTTTCTAATGCGGATAAGCATCCCTGGGTGTCCTACCATGTGCTTGGCCTTCTGCTGGTTTCCCTGGTCTGCTGGATCATATTTTTTCTGGTGGAATCCGGTGCGAAAGAGCCTGTGCTGGATCCGGCCGTTCTGCGCAACCGCTCGTTCAGCACCATCGCTCTGGCCACGTTCTTTTCTTCATTCGGAACGATGGGAATGATGATGTACTTTCCCATGTTTCTGCAGGGCGTTCAGGACATCTCCACGTTTCACAGCGGATTCATCACTACACCCTACGGCGTGTTGACGGCTTTTATGGGAGTGCCGGCCGGATACATCATCGCGCGATCGGGACGTTTTAAGTGGATGTATGTCACCGGATATGGAATCCTGGCGCTGAGTATGTTCGTGCTGATTCTCTTCAATGCCGGCACTCCGATCTATGGAAGCGTTGCCGTGGCATTGCTGGCAGGTCTGGGATATGGCGTCATTCCGACCATCAATACGGTCGTTGTTCAGAACGCCGTCCCCAAAAGACTGATGGGTGTGGCCATGGGGGCGATATTTTTCTTTTTAATGATGGGATCGGCAATTTCTCCCCCGATCCTGGGAACGACAATGAATGTTACATACGCCGGAACTCTCTCCCAATCCCTGCCGGCGGGATTGGAGGAAGTCGCGGACACGGCGACTATGGAGGCGCTGGACGACCCCCAGGTTCTTCTGTCGGGATCCGCGATGGAAGATCTAAGGAAGAGCCTCGAGGGGAAAGGCGTTAAGGGTCCGCAGTTGTACCAACAGACGGTTTCAGCGGTCCGAAGCTCCCTGGAAGCCGGAATCCGCGATATATTCTGGATCAGTGCGATTTTTATGCTGCTTTCATTCCTGATAATCTGCACGGTGCCGCGTACGTCCATGGGCGGCGAAGAGAAAACGCAGTAAACCGTCAAAAGAGGCGTCGGCCAAAGGTGAAAGTTTAAGTGGCCGTGAAATTGCTGTCATCCGGGAGACTTTTATCAGGCTTTTCGGGTGAGGTACAGCAGGCGTATGGGCTTGCCTTCCAATTTTCGGTTAACGGATATTTTCAGAGGTGTAAGCCCGGCTTTTCGAAGCATTTCGCGGATCTCGGACCGCGAATAGGCCGCTTCCTGCACGCAGACTTCCCGTTTTCCATAGGTGCGTCCCTGCCGGACAAACCAGAGCTGGAGGAAAGTCACAATCCGTTTCTCTGAGTCATATTCATTGGAAGCCATCATATAGTTCCGTCCGATACGGAACAATTTTTCATGATCATGGAGCCAGCGGAACCAGAAATCCGTATTTATGTCAAACTGAAACAACCCTCCTTCGTTTAGGATGCGCGCGATTTTTTTGAATACCGCCTCCAATTCACGGGCGGTCAGAATATGGTTGATCGCATCAAAATGACAGGTCGCCGCGTCCGCTCTTTCCTTCAGATGAAGATCTCTCAAGTCCTGGCAAATCCAGTGAACGCGTTTTGACTTTTTCCGGGCTTCGCGCAGCATTGCGCTGGAGCGGTCCACGCCGATCACGGTCCATCCTTTCTGCTTTGTCCAGGGCACAGTTGAATTCCCTGTGCCGCAGGCGAGATCCGCCAGCACCCGGACCGGGACCCTGTACTGGCGAACGGCATCGAGCAGATGGTCCCTCCACTCCGAATAAAAGGCATGAATATTGTTGTTGTCGCATTCGGAATCATAAAGGTCGGAAAAATTTGCATACGGGTCACGAGAAGCAGGCATGTAGAACCTCCGGTGTATTAGCGCTTCTGTTCAAAGGATCAAGGATATAACTGGATGGATTATATCCAAGCCGGCCGGGAATGTAGAATGAATAGTAATCTGTGGATTGATATGGAATTAGCCCGCATTTTTCGGACAGCCTCCTGCGTTCCGGCAGTATTGGTACATTATAGTATAAAGTACTTGACATTATAATTTAAAAGAGGCATCATCGACGCACTTCGGAGGTAAGGGATCCATGATAGAACAGCCCGGCATTCAAAAAGCACAGGAAAACCTGCTCTATATTCGAAAAACACTGGAAGCCGCAAGCCAACTGACAGCGGTACCGGGAAAGGCCCTGATGGCGACGGGCTTCCTCGCTCTGATCTGCGCCGCCGTCAACGGTTTTCTGACGGGAGCGCCATGGAGCGCTCCGGCCGATCCCCGGCTGCCTCTTTCCACCTGGGGCATTGTCCTTGGCCTGTCCTTAACAATCGTCCTTTTCGGCATTTATCGTAAAAGCAGGCAAATGCGTGTTCCAATCCATCCGGCTCTGGTGCGCAAACTCCTGTGGAGCCTGTGCCCGGCCCTTTTCCTGGGGGCTCTGCTTACCGGCCTCGCCGTTCATACCAATAACCTGAACTGGCTGCCTGTAATATGGCTTGGATGTTACGGGGTCGCCGTCGCGAACAGCGGGCAGGTATCCGTTCCTCCAATCCGTTACATGGGAGTATGTTTTCTGCTTGCCGCGGGAGGAGCTTCCGTCTCTTCTCCTGACGCGGGATTGGCCTGGATCGCGCTTGGATTCGGATGGCTTCATATAATTTTCGGCGCCTATATCGCCAGGAGGCACAATGACTAAAAAACGCAAAGAAAAACGCCCTTCACCGAACGAACTGGATCCCCTTATCCATGAACGCCTGCGCCTCGGAATTTTATCCGCCCTGGTCGTGCAGGAATCGCTTTCTTTTACCGAGCTGAGGGATCTTCTCCGGACAACAGACGGGAATTTGAGCGTTCAGGCAAGACGGCTGGAATCGGCCGGGTACGTTCTCTGCAATAAGAAATTCGAAGGCCGGAAGCCTAAAAGCACATACTGTTTGAGCAAAGCCGGGCGTGTGGCGCTCGAGAGCTATCTGGAAACACTTTCAAGCCTGATCCCGGATCCTTCCCAGGTACGCAAAGCCGGCAGGGAAACGCTCGGCACCGAAATGAATCCCCTTCCTTCGCATAGCTGATCATCCGGTAATACATGACAGGAGACATTCATGAACATACTTTATGATGCCAAGGACTTTATGGATAATATTGAAAAACCCTTGAATCATCTGGCCGTTATCATGGACGGAAACGGACGATGGGCCGAGCAGCGGGGACTTCCGCGCTGGAAAGGGCACGAGATGGGAGTCCACGCGGTACGGCGTCTCATAGAGGCGTCCTGCCGTTTTCGGGTGCCGATTGTAACTGTTTTCGCTTTTTCCAGCGAGAACTGGAATCGTCCGGAAAGGGAAATCCGCATTCTCTTCAGCCTGTTTCACCGTTATTTTCTGTCGGAACGGGAGAATCTGGTACGTAACGGCATCCGTGTCTCGGTTTTCGGTCGTCGCGACCGCATACCCGAATTCGTGCGCGAAGCCATCGCGGCGCTCGAAGACGAAACCCGCGAATGCAGTCGGCTTCACTTGAGAGTCGCGCTGGACTACGGGGCCCGGCATGAAATCGTCGAAGCGGTCCATTCGCTGGTCCGCGATGTCGTCGGCCGCAAAATAAACATGGAGCAGATCACCGAGCAATTGTTGTCCGGCAGCCTTTCCACAGCCGGCATTGAGGATCCGGACCTGATCATACGAACCGCCGGAGAACGTCGACTGTCAAATTTCCTTTTATGGCAGGCTGCTTACTCCGAACTGTATTTCTGCCCGAAGCTGTGGCCCGACTTCTGTGAGTCGGACCTGGAAGAGGCTCTGACGGATTTCCGATCCCGAACCCGCAGGTTCGGGGCCCTGCCCGGATCCGTGGATTATGGGAAGGATCTGCCCCGTGTATCCAGCGAGGCGGTATAGACGATTCGGAGTTTGCCGCCTGAATTCCGACCGATCGTAATTGTTATGCTGAAGGAGTGCTCCCGGTGAGATGTCCCGATGAAAGTTAAAATGATTTTGCCCGCTCTGACCGAGGCTAAAAGCCCTTTCTGGCGATCGATCAAGTACAGTCTGTTCCCCCCTCTGGGATTGGCCACACTCGCTTCATACCTGGATCCAGATGATGATGTTTCCATTTGCGATGAGCATGTAGCGAGCATCCGTATGGACGATCGGCCGGACCTTGTAGTAATCCAGGCTTATATAACTTCCGCATACCGGGCCTATGAGATCGCGGATTCATATCGAGAACGGGGCAGTTATGTGTGCCTTGGCGGGCTGCATGTCACATCAATGCCTGAAGAAGCGGTCCTGCACGCCGACACTGTATTCATGGGGCCCGGAGAGGACACCTGGCCGGTGTTCCTGAAAGACTACAGGGCCGGCGCTCCCCGGAAGGTGTACGCATCCACAACACCGAGTCTCGACCGGCTGCCGTTGCCGCGCAGGGATCTTTTCAAGCGCTCGCTTTATCTTGTTCCCAATTCCATCGTTGTCTCGCGGGGCTGCCCGTATCAATGCGACTTCTGTTATCAGGCTTCTTTCTTCAAATCCGGCCGTTCTTTCTATACCCTGGCCGTCGATCGGGCTCTGGCGGAAATTGAAAGCCTGCGCGGAAAACATCTGTATTTTCTGGATGACAATCTCTTCGGCCATCCCGCCTTTGTTTGCTCCCTGTTCGAAGGAATGAGCGGTATGGGGCGCCTCTGGCAGGCGGCCGCCACCGTTTCCGCCGTTCTGACGCCCGGTCTGATCGAAAAAGCGGCCCGATGCGGGTTGCGGAGCCTCTTTGTCGGCTTTGAAACCCTGAATCCGGATAGCCTGGCAAGCCAGCACAAAACCGCCAACATGAACCGGGATTACGGACTTGCCGTCCGCCGGCTGCATGACGCCGGCGTGATGGTCAACGCCAGCTTTGTTTTCGGAATGGACGGGGATGGCCCCGATGTTTTTAATCGGACGGTCGACTGGGCCGTCGCGCAGGGGATTGAAACCGCAACTTTCCATATTCTTACACCCTATCCCGATACTCCGCTGTTTCGCTTCATGAACCGTGAGGACCGGCTGACGAGCCTGGATTGGGACAAGTACGATACCCGGCATGCCGTTTTCAAACCCAGGCGGATGTCTGCCGGGCAACTGGAGACCGGCTACCGTCAGGCCTACAGGGAATTTTATTCCTGGACGAATATTTTCAAAACAACCGGACGGCAGAAGACGCTGCCTTACAGGATGCGGCATTTAGCATTCAAGGCCGCCTGGAAAAAATTCGAACCTTTCTGGGATCTTGTCGTCCGGATTAAATCGGTTTCAACCTTCACGCCGATGCTGGAGGCCGTGCTGTCCGGATTCATGCAACCCGATTTAAATGGGGAAGAGACTTCCGTTGTTGCTACCGACCCACAGGTGAGAGGATCTTTGACAGATGGCCCGGCCGTTCCAGCCTCCTTGTTGGATGAGAGTTAGGCAGTGTGAAAATGGAGTGATTAAATAGATCATGTCCAGTTCATAAGTTTTCAGGTTCCAGGTTCGGTTCACAAGTTCCAAGTTTGAGGTTCCAATTTCAGAAACGAATTGGAATAATTCGGCTCATTAATGGACAAACAGTCTAAACGGCTCAATGCACAATACGCTGAATGTTCCTTGAAACCTGAAACTTATAACCTGACAACACAATGAGCGAACCTGCCAACCTACTGAATTCACATGTCTATCTTTCACTCCGGCGAGCAGGCGTGTTCGAGGCTTATTAAAAATTTTTATGCTTCCGGCGGCGTCATGTCCGGAGGGGCTATAACGTTTACATTCATTCGAGCCGTTGCGTCGTAGATTTCTTTTGTATAGCTTCCGGCAACAAAAACCTCGTGGATTCCTGCAATGCTTTGGAGAAATCGGTCGACATGGCTTATCTCTACTTCAGCCCTGTTGGAACAGAATCTCCGCATGTTTTTCATCCTGGCCGGAGCATCGTCGGGAACGTTTGCGAAAGAAGGCGTTTCCATGTCATGGATGCCCGGACGGATCCTTGCGGGCCACACGACAAAATCTTTCAGGTCCTTGCTGAATCCGCCTATCGTGACTTCCGCCCCCACCGGGAACTGGACTTCGGGTACGACATCCCTGCCGAAACCGTGGTAATCGCGAAGTCTGTAGGGCAGTGGGTCGGCTTCGGCTCCCAGTAATTGGATGGGTGCGACGCAATGACGCAGGATCGTGCGGGACTTTTGAGCGTTGACTTCGGAAACATTGAAGAAGAAGGACGGCTTCCGGCTGATCTGCTGGATAAACATGGAGGACAGCAGCATGCAGACATCCGCTTCGCAGGCGGCCGATATCCCTTCGTCCCGCAGCCTGGTATAAGCAAGGCAGGGCAATGGCAGTATCGGGTTCGGATTGAATGAAAAACTCAGGCAGTCGATGGAGATCCCGGACAGCCCTTCCTTTTCTATAATGGAACGCAGCAGGACATACATCCTGCTGGCTTTAAGTATCGCGTCATCCGATGGTTCCACAATCTCCGACGCTCCCTTTTTCCAACGCTTCATTTCTTCTATGGCTTTCGCGTCGTCCACCGTTTCAAGCAGCGGCTTCAGATCCGATATCGGACGGTATTCGAGCCTGACGCCCGTATGTCTATAGATATAGTCTTCATTCAGATGAGGCGCCGGAACACTGGAAGAATCGAAAGGCCTGCCGTAAATCAGGGCTTTCTGGCCCTCCAGAATCCTGGGGACTGCCAGGATTTTTACAAGTTCCAGAACATCGGATTCGGAATTGGCCAGCAGGGCATTCATGCCTCTTCTTCGGAGCGTTGCCACAACATCGGCATCCAGCATAATCAGCTCGAGACTGGAAGGGATAACGATTATGGGAATATCCAGGTTATCGATGTATTGAGCGATCCGGGCTGAAGTTATGCCGGCGCCGGGCAGATTGATGACAAGAATGTCGGCGCTATGGTTACGAATTTCGGCAGCGGATTCTTCCAGTTTCTGATAGTCGGTCTTGATCGGGGTTACGTGGATATCGAATTCCTTCATGGATCGGATCGACTCAATCAATTTCCCGAATTTATCGGGATTGTCGCTTGAAAAAAGCAGATTTCTTTGCGGCCCCTCCGGGCTTGGTCTGGATCCGATTGATGTATCTTGACCGGCAAGACCCGTCGCCGGAAGAGCTGCGGCCATACCCGCAAAAGTGGTTGCCTTTATAAAGTCGCGTCTTCGAACCTGGATCCCTTTATAATTATTCCCCATCTTGACTTCTCCCTTTTTCAAATCCGGTTATGGCGTTAATACCAAAGCCACGCATTTGGATATTCAGGATTATAGACGATTGGTCCGGCGTCCGACAGTCGAAACTTCGGTTTCATTAAGCCGGGACGTCGTTGTGCTCAAATTTAAGTGTGGCCGGCTGTTGCGAACAGGAATACAATCGGAGCCTC
>CAZPHK010000080.1:0-20973 GCA_964586015.1 uncultured Acidobacteriota bacterium
CGTTGAATGTTCAAACATAAAATTTATAAAAGAAGCTAACCCTTATTCAAATCGATAAATACGTCAAAATATGCCATATGGACCTGCCAGTCAGTCCGAAACGTGCAACGACGCTTTTTTCGGTTGGTAGGGGCGAACCTTGTGTTCGCCCGTCTTTTCTTCAAACCGGCAATATCGCTGACCGATGGCCCGGAATTCAACGCAACGTTTCTTGTCAGGCGAACCTTGTGTTCGCCCTATAAAAAAACCGTTGCATGTTGAACGTTTACACGTTGCACGTTAAAAACAAAAAGATCGTTGAATGTTCAAACATAAAATTTATAAAAGAAGCTAACCCTTATTCAAATCGATAAATACGTCAAAATATGCCATATGGACCTGCCAGTCAGTCCGAAACGTGCAACGACGCTTTTTTCGGTTGGTAGGGGCGAACCTTGTGTTCGCCCGTCTTTTCTTCAAACCGGCAATATCGCTGACCGATGGCCCGGAATTCAACGCAACGTTTCTTGTCAGGCGAACCTTGTGTTCGCCCTGAAAAAAGTCGGCAGTCAGCAGTCTGCAGTACTTGTCGCTTCCTGATATAGATTGATACTTGGAAAGGGATCCAAGTGGAGATGAAGACAGCTCGACTGTTGGGAAATGTCTTTTGACTATCTTTGCAAATTCAGCATGATAACGTTGGCATTGTGCTGCCGGGCGATATCGAGCAGGTCTTCGCGGCAGGTAAAAAGGATGAGCTGCCGGCGGCGGGCTTCCTCGACGAGTATACCGAAGGCTTCGAGCAGCCGGGAGCGGTCGTAGGCGGCAAAAGGCTCATCCAGCAGGCAGGGGCAGGTTTCGTCCTCATTGGACACGAGGTCCAGAATACCGAACCGTATCGCGAAATAAAGCTGATCCTGTGTCCCACGACTCAGGGATTCCGACGATCTCAACTCACCCGTTTCCGATTCGCGCACCCATACCTGGAAGTCCGGATCGATCTTGACCTCTTCGTACCGTCGTTCGCAGAGGCGAACAAAACGCTGTTCCACAGCCGCGTTCAACTGGGGAGCCAGAACCTCCTGCTGCTGCCTGGAGAGTTTCCCGATTGTTTCGAGCGCAATCCCGAGCGCCTCACGATTTCTCTCCAGCTCTATGAACTTCGTTTCGGCAATGGCCAGGTCTTCCTCGATTTCGGACAAAAGACGGTAGTTCTGAAAAGCGCCGTTCACTCTTTCAACCGAGCGTGCGTGTTCCTGTCGCGCATCCGAAAGACCGGCAGCCGTACGCCGTTCTTTTTCCTCCAGTTCCGAAATCGTGGGCAAATACGGGAGATAGGGCGTGTCGGAATCGGCATCCTCACTTGCCGCCTCCATGCCCGGATCGGTTTCCGGAATACAATCCGCCTGTTTCGCCTCCATATCCCGCAAGGCCTCTTTCCAATCCCCGAGAGTACGTTCCTCCGCCAGCCTGTTGAATTCACGACAACGCGATTCCCTTCTTTCCAAAAGCTCGGCCGACTTCTGTAATTTCACGCATTGCGCCCGGAATTCTTCTGGAGTATCGACTCCCGCCTGCGTCAGCAGAGATTGGATCCCGTCGCATTTCCGATTGTATTCCCCCTCCAGGGCTGTTTCCTCGGCTTTCAGGGAATCCGCTTTGTGCACGCGGTGGTTGTAGTTTGTATCGAGTTCCCGGAATCTCCTCAGGTTCGTACGCAGAAGATCGATCTGGAATTTCAGATTGCCGGGCGAACAGGAAAGGCCGGCTTTTTCCAGGCTTTGCTTCAGCAACCGGTATGTTTCATCCGACTGCTTCTGGTGCTCCTGGATCTGAAGTTCCGTCTCTTTCAGGCGGGCGGATATGTCCTCCAGCTTTCTTCGATCCTGTTCGCTTTTTTTGGCGGCGGCAAGAAAACCATCCAGCCCCCGGTAGCCCGAACTTTCAATTACTTCGTCCAGCTTTTTGCGCTTACTTTCCCCTTGCTCCCGAATTCTTTCCTGCTCCAGTTCCAGGTCGCGGATTGTCTGCCTCGCATTGCGTCCCTCCTGCGAGGATTTCGCGGCCACAATCCACATCCATATCGAGAGCAGCAAACACAGGCTCCCGAATGCATACTCAAACCACTGCGGCAATCCATCGAATCCGGTCCAATGACGCAACGCAAAAGGCGCCGCCAACGCAAGGAGCAGTACGACGGCAATGAATCTCCGGTTGAACGCCGACCGTACCGCACCGGCCATTTTAGACTTTTCCCGCGCCGCGTTCTCGGCCAAACCCGAAGATTCCCGGGAAGCCGTCTGTTCGTCTTCAGCAGCCTCCCGTGCAAATGTCTGCCAGTCGGTTTCCAGGTCGCCCAACGCGGGGCAAAGCTTATTCAAGCGCTTTTCCAGATCCTCAGCCTCGCTCCTCAAACGGACCGTAGTCTTTTTAAGGCCGTCTTTTTGCAGCGAAAAACTGAGATAACTCACAAACCATTCGGTAATCTTTTCCGATTCCGCGCTCTCGGACAGAGAAGCGTAAACCGCAAGTTCCCGGCGTTCCGATTCCGCCCGGGCCAGTTGGGAAAGGGCCGCCTTTTTCTCGGTGCGGATCTCATCCAGGCGCCGGGCGATACTGTCCCTGGCGCCGACAAGCTGATTCAATTCATCCAAATGTTCCGATGGGAATCCTTCACGGGCCCCTAAAGATTCGATCGTCTCATTGAGTGTGGAAATTTCTTTGTCGATATCTTCCAGAGACTTGATCCTCGATACCACCTCCCGGCGTCGCGCTTCCAGAAGAGAGATCCGGGTTTGGGAAAGCTCAAGGTTCAGCTGCCGGACTTCACCGGAAAGACGATTCCGCTCCTCCAGCCATTCCCGGAATTGAGCCCGCCTTTCCTGCAAGGCTTCCCGTTCGGATCGCAGATCCCGGACAAGATCCATCGCCTGTTTGTAGGGTTTCGTCGGTGCGCGCTCCGAACCGACGGAATCAAGCATTTCCTTAAGGCCGGCAATGCTTTGACGAATAGAGAGTTCCTCATTTCCGGAATGGGCCAGATTAGCGATCCGGTCCCGAATCGTTTCGCGGCTGTGTATCTCCGAAGCCCTGTTTTCCCGGATTATGCCGACCGATTCGTAAAGTTCCTTTGGAATACCGAAATGGTGCTTTGCGAAAAGGACTTCTCCGTTCCGCTGCTGTTCGTACTGCCTTGTGATATCCTCGCCGGTCGACGTGCGTATCTCGATTCGATTTTCGTCACGACCGAAAGACCGGCGGATTTCCAGATCCCGGCCATCCGCCAGACGGCAGCGAAGCATCCCTCCGTATTCCTGCCCATACCAGGGCTCATACCTCTCAATCCAGGGATCCAGACGCCTTTGAACCTTCAGATCGGAACGGAGCTGTCCGTACAGCGAACCGACAAGGAACCGCTGCAGGGTGGACTTGCCCCCTTCGTTGGCGGCAAAAACGAGGTTTACGCCTCTTTCAAAGCTGAGTTTGAAATCCCTGAGTCTTCCGAAACCCAGGATATGGCTGTCTAGAAAAATCACCGGAGCCTCACTTCATGTCCGCTAAGCGACTGGACACCGTAAAGCCGGGCACGCTCCAGACGCATTTTCTCTTCCCCGGACGCCGCATCAATGCGTTCGTTCAGGTTATGGACAAAACTCCCCCGAAGAGTTTTTTCCTGTGCCAGCGACTCAAAATCCCAGGCCGGGTACGTCTGATCGTCCCATTGAACATGCAGGACCTGACCCGCCAGCCTTTCATCAAGCTCCGGGATGGAAAGATCCAGCCGGGGATCCAGAGCGCCTACAAGCTGAACACGCAGGATGGTATTTGAATCGAAAAGATCATCACGCCGGCCGAGAACGGCATCCAGAATCTGTTCCCGGGTCGAGAAGGGACCGCAATCGACAGCCAGTGAATTCAGCGCATATTGGTTGCAGGGCCTGCTTTCGACAACAAGATGCCCGTCCGCAAACCGGCCGAACAGGTACCCGCAGGGGCCTGTCTCGTCCCATCCCCGCCCTTCGGGAATTCCGGAATACCAGACAGGCGTATCGTCGATCGGATTCGACAACATCTGCTGCTGGTGATAATGCCCGAGAGCGCAGTACTGTATATTTTTCCCGGCGATCTCGTCTATTGTAAACGGGCCGTGCTTCGCTTTTCCCGAAGGAATCCGTCCTATATTGGATCCGTGGGACAATACGATGTTGAAATAATCATTCGAGAGAACAGGGAGTTTCTGAAAAAGACGGTCTTCCAAATGCGGCCGTTCGAAGCCGAAACCGGTCACACGAACACCAATCTGGGGGATCTCGACCGACCGAAACTCTTCGGTCCTGTAAATATGGACGTTATCCGGCCACGACTCCTCCCTGTAGGGAGATCCGGAGATGTAGGGATCATGATTTCCGGGCGCTATAAAAACCCGTGCAGGACGAAGCGCTTCAAACTGCTGCCTCAGGAACTCTACCGTGTCCGGCGTGACGCGCTCCGATTCAAAAAGGTCCCCGGCAATAAGAAGCAGGCCGACATCCTGCCGGCGAGCTTCATCTATAATCCGCCGGAAAGTCGCTCGAATCGCTTCCCTCTTTCGATCTCCCAGACGCGAAGGGAATCCCGATCCCGAAAAACTGGTATCAAGATGGACATCCGACGTATGAATGAATCGAAACGCGTGCATGCGCGCCTCCCGAAACCGGCTCCGGCTGCCACCGGGAAATCTCTCGTTTATTGTTTTAGCCCGACTTGTTGACTATGCAGGATGCAGGATGCAGGATGCAAGCATCAAGATGGAAAACGAATTCGTTTCGGCATTTTTCAGACCTCCCGGCCTTTGAGCCCCTGAATGCACAGGGCCTGATTTGGCACTGAAAATGGAATCAAAGCAAACACTGAAAACAAAAAGGTTAAGGGATCTGACACGCCGTTTTTAAAAATACCGCTTCCGAAATTCCGAATACTGCCGAAAAGAAATACTAATAAGAAAAAAACCGGGGTTCCTTCCGGATGTGAGGGTGGGAACAGGTCTGGATAATGGTCCGCTGAGACGCGGGTTGCGAACCATAAAAGGTTCGTCCAGAATCCCGTCCCAAATTTCATGAAGGAAATTTGGGCTAGACAGAAAGTTTTTGAGAAATGCGGGGAAAGCGCATCAAATCGGGAGCGTTAAACAGTAACCGTCCCGAAAATAAAAAGCATTACGATCTGACCGCCGCACTTCGAATCCTGCGGAATGCCGGCAAGGAAGATCCGCGACTGTATGCGAACGATTCCGACGATCAGATACAGAACATAATCGATGCATTATGCGAACTCTCGATTCACGACGGCATGACAGGGCTGGTCAATGCGACGTTTTTCCATGTGGTTTTGGCCAGAGAAATCGAGCGCAGCCTCAGAACGGATAAAACCTGCGGATTGATGGTTCTGGATATCGATTATTTCAAGCGGATCAACGATACCTACGGCCACGCGGTGGGAGACAGCGTCATTCAATCGGTCGCAGCGCACATAATGCGGAATATGAGAAGCATGGACACGGCGGCGCGAATCGGCGGGGAAGAGTTTGCGGTAATCCTGCCGGAATGCATGCCCGAAGACGCCATTAATGCAGCCGCACGAATTCATAAGGTACTGAACCCGCTGCTGATCACCGTAGACGACCACGACCTGCGCATCACATCCAGTGTCGGTCTCGTATGGACAGAACTAAACCATTCAATCAGTTCCGGTGAATTGTTGTCGGAGGCGGATCGTGAAATGTACAGGGCAAAACGCTCGGGGAGAGCGCGCCTTTGCCATCCGCCTTTCGTGAGCGCAATGATCACGCGGAAGGAAAGATCCGACCTGATGGCTTTATTGATCGAGGAAAACACACATGGCCAGCGATAAAAAAGCCCGTCGTATTGCCGTCATCAGCGGCAAGGGCGGCGTCGGCAAAACGGTCATTACGGCGAACCTTGCAGCTTCCTTAGCCGCCGGGGGCCACCGCGTCCTCGTACTCGATGCGGACCTGGGTCTGGCCAATCTCGACATAATTCTAGGTCTGGACCCGAAACGCACAATCCAGGACATTTTCCGGGGCTCCTGCAGGCCGGATGACGTTCTCATCAAGACTGCCAAGGGATTCGACCTTTTGCCGGCTGGATCGGGCCTGCAGGAAAATACCGTTCTTACAAGAAATCTGTCCGACAAAATGGAGGCGCTCCTTGCGGATCTGGAAGA
This sequence comes from uncultured Acidobacteriota bacterium, assembly GCA_964586015.1. GTDB lineage: Bacteria > Acidobacteriota > UBA6911 > UBA6911 > UBA6911 > UBA6911. Next base: position 6,202 of record CAZPHK010000080.1, read on the forward strand.
CCGCTACGACATCATGCTGTTTGATGCCGGCGCCGGAGTAGGCGAGGTGGTTCTTTTCTTTGCAACTCTGGCGCACCAGATCCTGGTTGTAGTCACCCCGGAGCCCACTTCCCTGATAGACGCCTACGCTTCCATTAAAGTGCTCAGGCAGCTCTACGAACGAAACGAATTCCTGCTGGTGGTCAATCAGGCAAATCCCGAGCGCCCCGATCAAACCGGAACTTCGGTGACCAAACATCTTCAGAGTGTAATTTCAAAATTCGTCGATGCGAGTGCATCTCCGTCTGTATATCTTCAACTGCTCGGGTCACTTCCCCATGATCCGGCAATTCCCCGATCCGTCAAAAACCGCCAACTGCTTTCGGAAATGAAGCCTCCGGCCGCATCGATCGGTTTTGTCGACACTATCGCTAATTGCCTTCGAACAAAGATAAGTAATCCGACTTCACTCCGGCCTTAACCGAATCCGACTTCGACTCCGATCGGTTTGGCGCTGGATGTGCTTATAATTTTGGGCACCCGCCTCCGAATACTCTCCGGATTTGTCAAGCTTTTGCCGCCGCCCCCGCAGAGCCGGGATCTCCCGGGAGCATTAGAAGTCTTGCGAGGAATGCGGGTTAACCCGCCGTTGCCGTCAGCGCAGAATGAATTACCTGCACCGGTAAAACCGCGCGGGGAACGCCGATTCCGATTCCGAATCTGCCGCTAAATGTTTCCCCATTCGTTATTGCAAGCGGTTCGGGAGAATGAGAGACTTGTGGGAAATGCGGCTTAACTGTAATATTTTATTCGTCTATACCGAAGAATTAAATGTGTGCTTGTATATTGTGAGTTGGTTTGAAATTTATTTGTGCTGTCTGAAAATAACAGGAACCATAAATCCCGATTCGAGGTTGAAAATTGGATCAAGAAAACCAGGCTGTTGATAAAATCGAGTTGGACAACGCCGCACTTTCAGCGCTCATCAAAAAAATAGGGGAAGGCGATTCGGCCGCCTTTACAAGACTCTATGACGGCACCAGCAGTCTCATCTTCGGCCTTTTGCTGCGTATTCTTGCCGATCGGACCGACGCCGAAGAAGCCCTTCTCGATGTTTACACGCGAATATGGAAGGAATCCAGGTTCTACAGCCCCAAGAATTTCATGCCGTTGGAGTGGATTATAACGGTCGCGCGAACCTGTGCAATCACAAGGCTCGACGGCACCAGGGAAGGCAGGAAACGCACCCTTCCGGAAGCGGAAGAACGGAGTCAGATAACAACCGTCTCTCCCGCGATGCAGAATCACGCCCGCACTTCTCTGGACTCCCTGACAGCCCCGCAAAAAGAATTTCTGGACTGGATCTTTTACACCGGACTGAGTTGCGGAGAAATTGCGGCTCGAACCGGAAAGCCGACAGGAGCAGTTAAAACACACTCCCGGATCGGAATGAGCAAACTATACGAGTTGTTTCGCCCTCTTTACGAGCGCGAAACAGGATCAGAGACCGCTACAGGGGGACAGGACATTGAGTCATGATAAACCGACTGAGGAAATACGGGAAATTGCCGCTCTCTTTTCGCTCGGAGCCCTGACACAACACGAGGCCTCCAGCTTCGAGGCTCATATCCGGAAGGGATGCCCGGTTTGCGAAGCGGAATACTATAAGTTCAAGCACATAACGGCGGAAATCGGACTGGCCGTAAATGAAGCCGACGCTCCCGACTATATTCGGGAGTTGATCCTTGCCCGCATCGAACGCGAAACTCCTGAAGAATCGCCCGCCGCCGAATCCGAAGAGGAAGAAACCGCTGCAGGAACGCCTCCGGAAGTTGCTTCCCGCCCTATACTTACGCAACCTCCCGGCAGGCAGCGAAGCATTTTCCCCTGGATCCTGGCAGTCCTGTTTGCAATAGCCGCCGGCGCTGTTTTTTATTTCTATCATTTAGAGCAGGTTGAAAGCGACCGGTTGAACACGGAAATTGCAGAGGCACAGTCGCAAATCAAGTCTCTGGAAACATCGCTGAATTCGCAGAAAGACGGGCCGGAAGAACTCGAGCAGATTATTTCCGTCGTTTCCAAGCCTGAAACACGGATTTTTCATATGGCGGGTCTCACCGGGAATATCGCCTCGGGGGCGATTCTCTGGGATGTTCAAAAGAACGAATGCCTGATTTTCGGATACATCCCGCCGGCTCCCGAAGGAAAGACATATCAGCTTTGGTTTTTGACTCCTTCCAGCGAAAAAATCCCTTCCGGCCTGCTGAAGCCGGATTCCGCCGGACGGTTGTACGGGGAGTTCCCGATCCCCGAAGAAATTTCAAGCCTGACAATGGTGATCACGCTCGAACCGGAGGGCGGATCCAAAATACCCACTTTACCGTACTACGCGATCGGCCGACACGACTAGCGGATAAAACGGGGACATAATACTTATATTAGAACGACCACCAGCTGATTTCCGAAATGCGAATGACTGCCGGTTCTAATTAAGCATTATGTCCCCGTTTTATCTACGCCCTTTAATTATGGCGCAAAGCCGGGTATTCTCTTTCGGTTACAATTAGGAGGATTTTGATGCCCGCTTACGATCCACACGCCATCGAAGTCAAATGGCAGGAATATTGGGAGCGGAACAAGACTTTCTGCACCGGCGATGCAGGCTCCAAACCAAAACTCTATGTTCTGGATATGTTCCCGTATCCTTCGGGCGAGGGACTGCATGTCGGGCATCCTGAAGGGTACAGCGCTACAGACATGTATTGCCGGTTTAAGCGTATGAAAGGGTTTAACGTACTGCATCCCATGGGATACGATGCCTTCGGTCTTCCGGCGGAACAGTACGCGATCGAAACAGGAACTCATCCCCGCGTTACAACGGAAAAGAACATTTCAAATATACGGCGCCAGATCAAGCGCCTGGGATTCAGCTACGACTGGGACAGAGAATTCGCATCCACCGATCCCGAATACGTACACTGGACACAATGGATCTTTCTGCTGCTGTTCGATACATGGTTCGATCCGGAATACGAATGGGTGGATCCCGGCGGGAAAAAGAGAATCGGCAAGGGGCGTCCCATCTTGGAACTGCCGATCCCCGAAGCGCTCCGGGCGGAGGGAGAGGAAGCCGTATGCCGGTACAGGGATTCTTTCCGCCTGGCCTACCAGGCAGAGTCCCCGGTGAACTGGTGTGCGGCTCTGGGCACGGTGCTTGCGGATGAAGAAGTGATAAACGGCCGCTCCGAGCGGGGCGATCACCCGGTACAGCGGATCCCGCTGCGCCAGTGGATGCTCCGGATAACGGCTTATGCCGACCGCCTCATCGAGGACCTCGAAACGCTGCAATGGCCGGATCCCATTAAAGAAATGCAGAAAAACTGGGTGGGCCGCAGCCGGGGCGCCGAGGTGGATTTCTTTATCGAAACAACCGGCACCAGCTATGAAAAATGGACCGCCGAACGCAAAAAGACAGGCTTCCCCGAAGAACCCGGATCCGAAACAATACGGATTTACACGACAAGGCCCGACACGCTGTTCGGCGCCACATATATGGTTCTGTCTCCGGAACATCCGCTTGTAGGAAAGCTGACAACGGAAAATCAGCGCAGCGAGGTCGAAGAATATATAAAACGCGCCTCAACAATCAGCGAAGAAGACCGGATAGCCGGACGCGGGGAAAAGACCGGCGTCTTCACGGGCGGGTATGCCGTAAATCCGGTGAACGGCGAAAAGATACCCGTCTGGATCGCCGATTACGTGCTGATCAGCTACGGGACCGGCGCTATCATGGCTGTCCCCGGTCACGACCAGAGAGACCTTGAATTCGCCAGAACATTTCAGCTGCCCGTGCGCGCCGTCGTCATGCCGACAGCGGAATGGTTTCAGCGGCTGCAGGACTACCTGGATAAGCTGCAGGAAATACTGATTATCGAAGTGCCCAACAAAAAATGGCCTCCTCAGGATCCGCTGGGTCCGGAAAATTATGCTCATTATGCAGACGTCCTACCGGAAGCCTTTACCGATGATGGGAAGGGGATGCAGTCGGCAAATCCTGAAGTCTCCCTCAACGGCCTGCCGACTTTTCAGGCGAAAGAAAAAATTGTCGCATGGCTCGTCCGGTCCGGAATCGGACGCGCTGCCATCAAGTACAAGCTGCGGGACTGGCTTTTCAGCCGCCAGCGTTATTGGGGAGAACCGATCCCGATACTGCACGCACTGGATGCCGACGGCAGGCCAAACGGATTGATACAGGCGGTCGGTGAAGAGGAGCTCCCGGTTCTTTTGCCGGAAATGGACGATTTCAAGCCGACCGGCAGACCGGGAGGGCCACTGGAGAAAGCCGTCGAATGGATTCATGTCCGGAAAGACGGACGCGAATTCGCCAGAGAAACCAACACGATGCCGCAATGGGCGGGCTCATGCTGGTACTATCTCCGATTCTGCGATCCGCGAAACCGGGAAAAGGCATGGGATCCCGACAAGGAAAGCTACTGGATGCCCGTAGATCTTTATGTCGGCGGCGCGGAACATGCCGTGCTGCACCTGTTATACTCGCGCTTCTGGCATAAGGTTCTTTACGATCGCGGCCATGTCTCCACCATGGAACCGTTTCAAAAACTGGTCAACCAGGGGATGATCCTTTCCACTACCTATCGATCGTCGAAAGGCCGGATTGTTCCTTATTCCAAAATCGATTTCAAGGAAGGCAGGGCATTTCATGCGGAAACGGCGGAGGAACTTGCCGGAGAAACCGAGAAAATGTCCAAGTCGCGCGGGAACGTAATTCCCGTTGACGTTCCCGTTCAACAGTACGGGGCCGACACGACACGGCTGTACGAAATGTTCATCGGACCGCTGGAATCCACAAAACCCTGGAGTATGCAGGGCGTCGAAGGTATAAGCCGGTTTCTCAACCGCGCCTGGCGCATGATTGTCGATGAATCCGCGGGCCGGATGAAACTCAATCCAGCGGTTGTAAACAATCCATCCCCTGCAAATGAGGAGCATTTGCGCGTACTGCACAGGACCATCGACGCCGTTTCCAGGGACATGGAAAACCGGAGCTTCAATACCGCTATCAGCCGCCTAATGGAATTCGTTAATTATTTCACCCTGCAGGAGACACGCCCCCTTTCCTGTATGGAAAATTTTGTACTGATGCTCTGCCCCATGGCCCCTCACATCGCGGAAGAACTCTGGCAGGTCCTCGGCCATTCGGAATCCTTAGCCTACGCCCCCTGGCCCGTTCTGGATCCCCGATACATCGAGGAGAGTTCCATTCAGATTCCGGTTCAAATCAACGGCAAGGTGCGGGGACATATCACAGTCCCGGCGGATGCGGACATAAGGAGAATGGAAGAGGCGGCTCTGTCGGATCCAAAAATTAAGAAACATCTCGAAGGCCATTCCATACGGAAAACGATCGTGATCCCCAGGAAAATGATCAATATCGTTGCCGCACCGAATAAAAATTAAAGATTGAAGACAAACAACCCGCACCCAAGGAGTGGTTTCATCCCGCTCATCCAACAGGTGCGGGTTAAGATCCGATATCTCCCGGGTTTTTCGAATTTCCGGCAACGATTCTACTACAGGCCGGTGCGAATAAAGTGAAATTTCACAGCATCAGACAACCCCATAGAATACTTCAACCGGAACCGGAACCCCGGCGCGCACGACATAGGCGATGCGGTCCAGCTCCGCGTCCGCCAGTGCGGACACCGATTCTCCGGGCGTATTGCGCGCGATCGTATACAGCTGCAATCCTTTCAAGCGCCCCCCCGAAGAAAGCAGATCCTTCAGGCGACCGCAGTAAGCTCCGATTTCGGCGGGGGGAGGTGCGGCGCCCCGCAACCGCAGCCACAGGGTCTGTATGATCAAAGGCCGTACGGACGCCGTCGTCAGGATATTTTTGAGAATTTTCTCCAGCGGAACGGCAGACCGGTTTATCATTCGGAAATATTCCTCGGTGCCCGCATCCAGCTTGGCCCAGATCTCACCGTTATTATTGTCCATCAGGGCCAGAGCCTTCCGGACACCAGGCGCATCCAGGTGCGTCGCATTGGTAATTAGAACGATTTTTGTATTGTTCAGATCGAATTGACGCCTTGCTTGAACGGCTATGCGAACAGCAGAATCAAAAAAGGAGGATGCCGTCGGCTCGCCGTTTCCGGAAAATGCAATATCACGCACACCCCGTCTTGCGGGAGGAAGCAGGTCGAATGGGGGGATTTCATACAAAGAACCTCTCTTTTCCTCCCGAAGGATCGCATGAAGTTCCCCGGAAAGCCGGTCCGTATCCACGATTCGGCTCGAAGCACGGGACCGGCGGGCCACCTGGCAGTATATACAGTCGAAGTTGCAGTCTTTCCCCGGATTCAAGTTGATTCCGATGGAAAGACCGCGGCTTCTCCTGGATACAACAGGGTAAACATACCTGTTGTTCTTCCACCGTCTTTCATGTTTACGGTATGCCGCTTCAAAATCATCTGGTCTCTTTTTCCCAGGTTCCGACATTTTCGATACCGCAAGCCTTCCGTAAACACAAAATCCCTAATCCAGGTTGATCGAAAATACGATTATACCATTTAGCCGATGGATCATAGCACGACCGGCCTGCAGAAGAGGACCTGTACGTCTTCGCCTGATAGCAATTTCCATTGACATCGACGGATGGGCCTTGATAGGCTTAGCATCTACTGCCCGCCGCGTTGGCGTGACTGACAAACCGGAGGATAGACAAGGAAATGTGCTCCACGGGTACACGGAACATGAACAACTCTCCTAAAGGCACCTTTCTGCCGGTCATCGTAGTAGTCGTACTCATTATTACTGTTACCATCCTTACCGGAATCTCTCGGTTCGGATGATGGCTCCAAAACTGGGTATTCCAGAGCCGTCACCCGAACCGGGATGACGGCTTTATTTTTTTTGGGCGCACTTCGAGCGCAGGAGACAGACACCATGACAGACGGTTCGTTTCAGGATCCGAGATCCAATAACACGCATAATACACGAACTCTTTCAATTCTCGTTGAAAACCGGTTCGGTGTTCTTTCCCGAATTGCGGGACTTTTCAGCGCACGGGGTTACAACATCGAGAGCCTCACGGTAGCCGGAAGCTCCGACCCGGGCCTTTCGCGCATAACCATGGTAGTACGATGCGAAGCTCTCCTGGCTCAACAGATATTGAAGCAGGTGAACAAACTGCCCAACACGGTTGAAGCCGCGGATCTGACGGACACTAACTGTGTCGAGCGCGAACTTGTCCTGGTTCGGGTTCACGCTCCTGAAGAGAAACGAACGACGCTCTTAACCGAAGCGGAGATATTCCGGGCCCGTGTAGTGACGGCAACACCGGAAAATTACGTTTTCGAAGTAACGGGAGACTCCGGCAAAGTCGAGGCGTTCCTGGATGTTGTCCGTCCTTACGGAATCGATGAAATGGTGCGCACAGGCAAAGTCGCACTGCATAGAGCTCTGGGAGCCAAAACATTCGAAAACTAATTTATCGACGGCAGGATTTAATAATTATTGAGAGGGATAGAAAACATGAGCGCACAAATGAATAAACGGCATCCTCTTGCAGGGAAACGCATGACCGGGGCGGAAATGATCATTCAGGTTCTGGCGCAGGAAGGGATCGACACCATTTTCGGTTATACCGGAGGAGCGATTCTTCCCACATACGACGCAATATTCCGTTACAACATCGAACACGAAGCGAACAAAAGCGAACAGATTCAGCTGATCGTTCCCGCCAACGAGCAGGGAGCGGGGTTCATGGCGGCCGGTTATGCACGGGCCAGCGGTAAGGTAGGCGTTTTTATCGTCACGTCAGGACCCGCTGCGACCAACAGCGTCACACCCATTCGCGATTCCATGGCGGATTCGGTTCCGGTCGTCCTGATCTGCGGCCAGGTCGCGCGCAGCGCCATCGGCTCCGACGCATTCCAGGAAGCCCCGGTTTTCAACATCATGAGCCCGTGCGCGAAACACGTATTTCTGGTTGAAGACCCGGAAGACCTCGAAGCCACGGTGCGGACGGCTTTCGGTATCGCGCGAAGCGGACGGCCGGGCCCGGTCGTCATTGACGTGCCGAAGGATGTCCAGAATTGGGAGGGTGTTTTTAAAGGAGAAGGAATTCTCCATTTTCAGGGATATGAAAAACGTATGAAGGCTCTGGCCGAATCCAGACTGCTGCCGGAGGAATGCACCGAATTCCTCAATCTTCTTGGGAAAAGCGATCGGCCTCTCATCTATGCAGGGGGGGGCGTTATTTCCGGCAATGCGGCGGTGCACCTGCGACAGTTCTCGGAAAAATTCCAGATACCCGTGGTTACGACTCTGATGGGCATCGGATCGGTGGACACGACGAATGAACTTTGCCTGCATATGCTGGGTATGCACGGAACGGCTTATGCCAACTATGCCGTAATGGATTGTGACTTTCTGATTACGATCGGCGCCCGTTTCGACGACCGTGTCGCGGGGAAAGTTCAGGAATTTGCGCCCAACGCGCGCTTTCTTGCCCATATCGATATCGATGCGGCGGAGATCGGCAAGGTTAAATCCGTTACATGGTCCCATGTGGGAGCAGCACGCGAAGCTTTGATCGACATCATGCAGGCCGGCAAAGACTTCAAGAAGGATTACTCCAAATGGATCGAGCACATACACGGATTGAAGAAGCAGCACATCCTGAACTACGACCGGGAAAGCGAAAAAATTCAGCCTTACCATGTTATTGAATGCCTCAATGAAATCACGCAGGGAGACGCCATCATCTGTACCGGAGTGGGACAGCACCAGATGTGGGCGGCGCAGTATTTCGATTTTAAAAATCCGCGTTCTCTGCTGACTTCGGGCTCCATGGGCACCATGGGCTTCGGACTCCCGGCGGCCATAGGCGCTCAAATGGCTTTCCCGGATCGACTGGTAATCGATTTCGACGGCGACGGCAGCATGCGGATGAATCTGGGCGAACTCGAGACAACGACGACCTACGATTTGCCGGTCAAGATTATCGTTCTGAATAACCTTGGAGACGGCATGGTGCGGCAGTGGCAAAGGCTGTATTTCGGCAACCGGTTTTCCGGAACCGACAAATCGCTTCGCCGGAAAGACTTCATCAAAACGGCCGAAGCGGATGGATTCGTGTATGCGGTGCGGTTGAGCGATAAGTCCAAAATAAAGGAAACCCTGCAGGAATTTATTTCCTTTAAGGGTCCGGCATTCCTCGAAGTAATGATCGATCCCGAAGCCGATGTCTATCCCATGGTCGGACCCGGCATGGGATATAAAGAAATGATTACCGGAGACTATATCGTCGGCCGCACTTCGGGAGAAAACCTGTTCGGGGAAGCATCCAAGACGACCGATTCCTTTTAACGGATCCGGCTCTACCGTTGCGTCAATGGCTTGGACGGAAGCCGCATTCCCCGGCTCGGGTTTTCGCCTTTGCAAAAAGCAGCGTCGCACTCCCGCGTTTCCCTGCCGGTTTCACCGGGAAACCGGAAACCGGCAAAGGGAACCGCTGAATCCAGGCGCGATCCGGTCAACGTCGAAACCATAAAAATTCCCCCCGGAAAGGACAATCTCTATGGCAAAGATAGCATTCAAAGGCAATTCCATCCTCACAGCGGGCTCTCTCCCCGAAATCGGGACTTCCGCTCCTGATTTCAAGGTCGTTAAAGCGGATCTTACCATCATGTCTCTCAGTGACTTTAAGGGAAAAAGGGTATTGCTGAATATTTTCCCCAGTCTCGATACTTCCGTATGCGCCGCCTCTGTACGAAAATTCAATGCTGAAGCCGCTTCGCTCCCGAATTCCGTCGTTCTTTGTATTTCAAAGGATCTCCCCTTTGCCCAAAAACGGTTCTGCGCCGCCGAGGGTCTGGAAAACGTCGTCACCGGAAGCGAATACCGGGATTCGAATTTCAGCAGTGCCTACGGCGTTTTAATCGCAGACGGCCCTCTGGAAGGACTGTTGTCCAGGGCAATCGTGGCTATAGACGAGGAAGGCAAAGTCGTCTATACGGAACAGGTGCCCGAAATCACCCGGGAACCGGACTACGAAAAAGCTCTTGCCGCATTACGTGCCCTGTAACAGGAGGAAGGAGTCAGCCCGGCATCCGGCTGGAGCCGGATTAAACAACCTGCAACTCGGAAGGTTAGGGGGCAGGGTTATCCTAAACCTTGGCCGATTTTTGCCGATAGATAAGTCGTGATACCTGAAAGACGTGAAGACAGGGAACTTTGCGCGGACCTCGTCAAAGTTCAATGGAAAACAGAATCCGGAAAGGCCCAGTGCGAGTGGGGTATTCTGGAAGACATTTCCCCATCCGGGGCATGCCTGGAAATGGAAAAAAATATCCAGCCGGACACCCTTATTTCCATGGAATTTCCGACGGATCGCTGTCAGGCGCGTGTCATATACTGCAGATTCGACAAAGTGAAATATCTAATGGGTGTTGAATTCGTGGAGGGATACCGCTGGTCCAGGCGCAAATTCAAGCCCCGGCACCTGATTCAATTTCGTCTTCGCAAGATTGCAAAAAACGATTGAAATCGCGACTTTTAATTTTTCCGGGTCCGCCGGCGAAATAATGCCGCCGCCCCGGGAAAATACGGGCGTTTTCCCCCACTGGATCCAATCTCCCGGCATAAAAAAGTTTGTCGACCCGCACTTTAATTGCTATCCTAAAAGCGGTTTTGCCGTATATAAACCATAAACAAAAACAAATCAGTAAGATATAGAAAACGATATGCTTCAAAAAATGAAATGGACAACGCTTTCAATCCTGTTTTTGCTTCTTTTTACACTGCCTGTGTACCCGTCGGAACCGATGACCCCCATGGGCGAGATTCTGGGCGGCTCGCTGGAATCTCCGGTGAGAATCGAAGTGTTTTCCAATTTTGGATGCACCGTATGTCGTGAATATTACCTCCGCACCATAATGAGAATCCTGAAAGAATATTCCAGCGTTGACAAAGTATGCGTTATCTACCACGATTTCCCGTTTGATTACCACAAATACGACAGGGAAGGAGCCCGGTATGTTGAAGCGGCGTCCCGGATCAGCAGGGAAACCATGCTGCAGGTATTCGACGCGCTGTATACCGATCAGGCGGAATGGTCCCAGAATGGAGACCTGATGAAAGCGATGGCCAAAACTGTTCCAAAGGAAAATCTCGAGAAAATAAAGGAACTCGCAAAAGATCCTGAAATTGAACCGATGATCGATGCGCAGTACGACCTGGCGATCGAAAACGGGCTCAATTCCACTCCTACTTCCTTTATCTTTTATCCCGGGAAGAAACAGAAAGCGGTAGGACTCATCACCTATACGGTATTGAAAGGATTCATCGATAAAATCGTTAAATAATCCATGATATTTAAAATTATTCACTGGTTGTGCCGTCTTTCCCTGGCAGCCATTTTTTTATACACCGGATATATAAAGATCCAGGAGCCGCTGCAATTCACAGTCGCCCTGACCGGCTATCAACTGATACCGGAAAATCTCGTTTTGCCGATTGCGACCTATTTCCCCTGGATAGAGATACTGCTGAGTATCGCCATTCTAGTCGGTTGGAAGCTCCGCTGGTTCGCGGCCGCAGCGACAGCTCTTCTGCTCTTTTTCAGTCTGCTTTTGACCATCACCTTTCTTCGCGGCATCGAGGCAAACTGCGGCTGTTTCAGTTTCGACGATCCCATCTCGCCCATAACCATTCTGAGAGACGGAATTATTGTCGTCCCGGCAATCTACCTTCTGCTGGAAAATCGCATACGGGCGCGATTCAAATAACAGATCATGGAATCGCGTATGGTTCTATAAGGAAGGAGTGGTCCGATCGGCTCGTCCATCCCCCGGCTACTTCCGGGATATCCGACCTTTCTTTCCACTTGATACTGAACGATCCGTGAAAACCGCCTCCATATTCCTGTCCGCGGTTGACTGGAATTCCCAACAGTTTTTTCACCGCGCTGAATGTTATATCCGTGACGATATAATCCCTTGAGAAACGCGGAAGGAATATTCACAGGCCCCGGCAAAGCGGCTGAAATTCAGCAGCCGCGATTCAGACAAAGTTCAATTTTTCGCCGTTTCCCAGATAAACGAACCCTGTCTTTCTTATGAGCAAGCCTGCTTCAGGCTCCCCGGCGGTCCATTTGCCTTGAATTTAATATCTTTCAGGCTGGATGCTCCGCCATATAAGGGACTCCATCCCTAATCCATGAAGCAAAATCGCAGAAACAAACCGCCGGGCCTGAATTATTTGGTTTTACGCTTCCTGGCAGCCGTAGCTTTTTTGGAAGCAGCCGCTTTCTTGTTTACGGAAGCTTTTTTCGCTGCTGTCGCCTTTTTGGAAGCAGCCGCTTTTTTAGAAGCTTTTTGCTTGATCGGTTCCCAGCGGCGGGCAATGTTCTCCCGGCCCATCTCCTTGAGCCTTCTGGCACCTTTAGCTAAACCCAGCCGATGCCCTTTGAAAACTACCGAAGAAACCTTCCTGCCCAGAATCTGAGCGATTTCGGCATTGCTGTGAGTCCTGTAAAGACGCTTTAAAAGCGCCACTTCCTCTTTAGTCCATCGGGGACGAACTCGCGAGGTTCCCGTTTTTTTCTTAACAGTCTTTTTTGGCAATTCTCCAACTCCTTTATTCTTAAATATCCTATACACTAGGAACTTGCTTCTTTAAGCGTAACCTTTTTGCAAATGCATTTCAATCTTCATTTTTCATACTAACTATTTAGTATTTTATACAAATTTATAATGCAAATGGAAGTAATAGTTTAAGAACATCCGTGAAAATGCTAAAACTTACGTAGTAAATGATTGGAATTAGGGATTTTCTGGAGAATATTTTTTATAACTCCAGCGACTCATTTACGGTATTTTTCATTAGGTACCGCTGAAAAACAGTGATAACCGGACGGGACACCGGCTTCTATTTTCAACCGATGCCCTAACGGAAATACACGAACAGAGCACGGGAATACGGGATTGGATGGAATCAGACAAGATTGACAAATTCAGGATCAGCCTGCTGAAATGGTACGGCAAACACCGAAGACCCTTTCCCTGGAGGATGAATCCAACACCCTATCGGGTATGGATCTCTGAAATCATGCTGCAGCAGACCCAGGCCAAGTCGGCACTGCCCTATTTCAACCGTTTTCTTAAGCGCTTCCCCGACATGGAATCTCTCGCCAATGCATCGGAAGAGGAAATTCTGGCCCATTGGTCCGGACTGGGATACTACAGCCGTGCCCGAAACCTTCACAAAGCCGCCCGTCGAATTGTCGAATTTCATAAGGGGGTATTCCCGACAGACCATAAAACGGTTCTTTCCCTTCCGGGTATCGGACGGTACACGGCCGGGGCTATCTGCTCCATAGCGTTCAATCAAAGGCAGCCCGTCGTGGACGGGAACATACGGCGGGTGATTGCGCGTTTGAGGGGAAGTCGGTCCCGCGTCCCGGAAAAATATTATTGGGACAGAATGGCCGAATGGGTTCCTGAAAAACAGGCATCCTCATTCAACCAGGGAATGATGGAACTCGGAGCCGTGATCTGTCTGCCGACTCAACCTCTCTGCCCCAAATGCCCCGTGCGGCGTTTTTGCCTGGCGAATAAAAAAAACCTGCAAAACAGCATTCCTGCCGCAAAGCCCGGAAAGGCGGTCAGAAAAGTGGACCTGGTTATTTTATTGGTTAATTTCAGGGAAAGAGTCCTGCTCATTCGCCAGAAAGAAGGCTTTATACCCGGAAAATGGGGATTCCCCAACCGGATCGTTCCCTCGAGGCAAACGCCCGGAGAAACCGCCGAATACCTGAATAAGAAACTGTTCGGCGGCCGGCTGTCGATCGAGTCTTCGGCAATTCTGAAACACAGTATTACGCAAAACCGTATCTCGGCCCATATTTATACCGGGAAAGCGACCGGAATAATTTCTGAATCACTGGAGACGGAAAACAGGACTTACTGGGCAAACGCGTCTGAGCTAGATAGTATGCTCACTTCATCGCTGTTTCGGAAAGCGGTCCAAAAATGCAGGAAGTAGACAACCGGGAATCATTCCGGTGGTTTGGATTGCGGCCGTTCAGGTTTTCTATGGTTCTCCTTCGGTGGCTCAGGACCTTTGCGCCGAGGTGCTCGTTTCATCCTGTCGCGCACTTTTTCCACCCACTCGTTGTATTTCACCTTTTGTTCTTCGTCTAAAATAGCCCTGGCCTTTCGAACATTCTCGGAAAATATGCTTTCCCACTTTTTGTCCAGCGCGATCCTCTGCTCATCCATAAACGCATCCATTGTTTCCCACGTTTCCATCCCGATTTCCATGAATTTCTTTTCCTGTTCCGGTGTCAGATTCAGTTTAGGGTGATCCGGGCGGTCCGAATCGTTGGGTGGTGGCGAGGGATGCTTGCCTTCGGAGAACCTGGGAGAATCGGGAGAGGGTTTCAGCCAGAGATAGGAAGCTGATGCGCCTACTAAAATTCCGATTAAGAATATCGCGACTAATACGGCCAGTGCCCGGGGACGATCTCTCATTGGGATTTGCCCCCTTGCTCGGTCCATACTATCAGTGCCATATCTTTTTGAACTCGAGAAATGCTTGAGTCCAGATTCATTGAATTCGCTTCATCGATCAGCTTTTCGTACTCCGAAAACGCGCTGGTCTGCCGATAATTCGGAACAAGCCAAAGAGTGGAGAAAAGAACACATACTAAAGCCAGCGCGGCAAAAGCCGGTCCCGGGCGCAGCCAGCCGATCACCAGGGCATCCC
>CAZPHK010000081.1:0-20407 GCA_964586015.1 uncultured Acidobacteriota bacterium
TTATTAGCGGACGGGACAAAGACTTCCTTGAAAGCTGCTTTTACAGGCTCCCGATCACCATGATCGCGGAACACGGCGCGTGGACCAGGATGCGGGGAGAAAAATGGCTGTCTGTCGGTAAGGACGCCCATGACTGGACCCCCAAGATCAAACCGCTGCTGCAGAAGTACGTGGACCGCGTCGCGGGTTCGTTCATCGAAGAAAAGGATTTTGCGCTGGTATGGCATTACAGGGGCGCGGACCCGGAGCCCGGGAAGCTCGCCGCGCAGGAACTGAAGGATCACCTTCTGGAGCTTACCGCGAACAGCGATGTCCACATACTCCAGGGAAACAAGACAATTGAAATCCGTCCCGCCGGAGTCAATAAGGGAACGGCCAGCATGCAGCTTCTGTCGACTTTCCTGCCCGACTTCACCCTGTGCATGGGTGACGACATAACCGACGAAGACATGTTTGCCGCTCTCCCCGAATCCGCTTACACCATCCACGTCGGCCTCGGCGGAACCGAGGCCAGGTTCTCGCTCGCTGGAACGGAAGAAGCGCGCGAGCTTCTCAAAAGCATCGCCGAAACAACATCCCCTGCCGACACCATCGAACAAAACACAAAACAGTCCGTCGGCTGATCTCCATCTACCGCAATACAATAATACCCAATCGGCCGGCCTCAGAAGCAGCCTGGCCGAATCTTCGACTCGAGTAAACTTGCCAGACATTCTGAAGCCACAGGTCAAATACCTGCAACTTCCAGAAACCGCCATATGAAGATTCCTACAAGAAAATACGTGTTCATATGTTAAGCTGTCGTCTTGATAAATAAAGAAAGATGACTGAAATACCGGAAACTCCAATGGAACGGCGGTTCGGGTATCGAACGGACCGGCGCACACTGATTAAGATCGCTGCAGGTATTTTATTAGCTCCGGCAACGGCGGGAGAGCTCTTTGCGGACCCGTCTCCCGCGTTCCGCATAAGAAACAAATACAGCCCATACAACCGCACGCGCCCCCAGCGCCCGTCGACAAAATTCATCATTCTTCATACGACCGAAGGCGCCGACAAGGGATCCCTCAATGTAGTGCGCCGAGGAGGTCTGGCGAACTATCTTGTTTCTACATCCGGCGTAGTCTATCGAATTATCGATAAAAGGAAAATAGCCAAACACGCAGGTCGCAGCATGTGGGACGGGCTGACACAGATCGACAATTATTCCATCGGCATTGAAGTGGTCGGCTACCACAACAAGGACATCACCGATGCCCAGTACGACGCCCTGCGCGAACTGCTGCGCCAGTTACAGAGCCTGTACGACATCCCGGACGACCGTGTACTGACGCATTCCATGGTTGCCTACGGGTTCAATCGCTTCCATCGCTACAACCACCGGGGCAGAAAACGCTGCGGCATGATATTTGCGCAGCCCGAAGTCAGGGCCAGGCTCGGCCTGGAATCGCAGCCCGACCACGATCCGGATGTCAGGGCCGGCCGTCTGAGGGTGGCCGACAGGGAACTGGCCGCTTTTCTATTCCCGGAAATACCCAAGCCGGTGCTTGTGGCATCCGTCGAGAACACGGTTTCTCCACCGCCCTCCAAGATCGAAATTCCCGATACGTCTTACGTCATCAGCAGTTCCAATTCGGCGTGGGATATCGCCCGGGAACATTACAACCACCCTTCCACCCTGTACACTTTCCCGAACGGCACTCAAAAGAGCGGCGATCAGATCGAAAACTGGAACCGGATACCGGCCGGGACCAGGGTTGCATTGAACGAGGTGGATGACAACGAGGATTTCGAGGGATTTCTGGAAATCGGCAAAGACGGAAACACGGCTGAAGAAATTGCCGGTGAGTTTTATGCAAGCCCCACTACCATCTATTTTTTCCCAAGCGGCTTGATCCGCACCGGCGCCGAACTGCAGGAAGACAGCGCAGGACGCGCGCTTCTCAAGAAAACTCCCAGGAAAACACTGATGCTGGTCGGCTATATCTACGGAGGCCGTGTCAAAGCGAGCAGGCCCGCAGCCACTATTGCCGGCAGAAAATGGAATTACCCATCCACCTATTACCGCTATCCCGACGGAAAAATTTTGAGCGGGGACGACATCAATCCTAAAAAAATCCCTCACAACACTTTTATTTTCTTCCAACAATAGGATATTAGAAGCTTCGGACCGGTTCGATCTTCTCCAGCCATCGTTTGATGCGAAGAACATCGTTTATTCGGGAAATATTGCCCGAGGCGTTCAGCAGTACAATCACGATGGGGCGATGCTTCAGCTGGGTCTGCATCACCAGGCATCTTCCGGATTCCTGGATATAACCGGTTTTTGAAAGCCCGATATCCCATCCGTTTCTTCGAACCAGGGAATTCGTATTTACGAAACGGAGCTTCCTTCGCCCGTTCTTGAGGAGGAATTCCTTGCGGGTGGTAAAAGTCCGGATCAGCGGATATCGATACGCGGCATTAACAAGGCTGCAGAGGTCCTGCGCGGAAGAAACGTTTTCTTCCGACAGGCCGGACGGGTCTTCAAACCGGGTTTCCGAAAGGTCGAGCGCCCCGGCCTTTCTATTCATGGCCCGGATAAATTCTTCCTTCCCGCCGGGGTACGTGCGCGCCAGTGCGTGGGCGGCCCTGTTCTCGGACGCCATCAATGCCAGAAGCAGGGCCTGCATGCGACTCAGGCGCGTGCCGACGTAAAGGTGTGAACGGCTGTAACGAAGCCTGTCCTTGTCGGATTCCTCGATGGTAATCAGCTCTCCCATATTCACACCGGAATCCAGGATCACCATGGCCGTCATCAACTTTGTTATCGAAGCGATAGGCATTACGGCTTCGGGCTTTTTGGAAAGCAGGAATTCATCCGTATTCTGGTCCTGGACGATAAAAGCAGCGGAATGCAGTTTGGGATTTCGCACTTTGGCGGCCGGACCCGCCTCGATGCTGGACAGGAAACCGCCTATAAAAAGGAAGAAAACTATGGCTTTGGACCTGGACGTCGCAATATGAAACCTTCTCGAATGAATGGAACGGCTTTTTCGCAGTGTAAAAATGCCGGATTTTACGGCTTCAAAAAATACCGGATGTAGATTTTTCAAATACGGCATGCAGCACTAATCCTTGTACCGTTTAATATTTTCAAATGTATGTATCGCGCCTGCATCCTTGCGGAACCCTCGACGAGGGATCTTACACGCAATCATCATTTATCACAAGCATTCTACTAAAGCAGTCGTAAAATCAGTATTCGTCCTGTTGCATCGTCGAGGACGCATATCCGGGCGCAAGCATTCCGTTCATGATACTTATCGGCAATTTCGATCCCGAATTCGCTACTTTTTTCCAAAACCACGCCGATACCCGAGACAGGGCACTGTTCATGGTTTTATTGACTCTGAATTTCCATCCTGTCATTCTCATACCATGAAAGATGCCAACCAGGGGCTTAGCCCGGTCCATTCCGCTGCACTTTCTCAAGGAAAATCCATGTTTTGCGCAACGAAAAATAGTCTGTCCTATAGGAATTCCTCGGCTTTCATGGGGGCATGTACGATTTTGGTTCTGACTCTCTTTCAATTGCCGGCTTCGGCATCGGCGGAAAACTGGCCGCAGTGGCGCGGTCCTTCAAGCAATGCAATTTCCGACTCCACCGATTTACCCACCCGATGGAATACGAAAGAGAATATCAAGTGGAAGGCCCCTCTCGCGGGATTGGGTGCATCCTCCCCCATCGTATGGGAAGACAGAATATTCGTCACCTCACAGAAAGGGCGCATACCTTTGCAGCAGGGAATGTATCCGCTGCTTGCCCGGGACGACCAGGACCTGGCCAGCCGGGAGAATCCCATCGGCGGACGCGGCAAGGATTCGGGCACAGAGGACGGCGATGTATATTTGATCGTTGAATCCTTCCATCTCTACGACGGGAAAAAGCTGTGGGAATTCAGGGAGCGGGCGACCGGGGATTTCCCCGAACTGCACGAAAAGCACAATCTTGCCACACCGACTCCCGTAACGGACGGGAATCTGATTTACGCATGGTTCGGAACCGGGCAGCTATTCGCGCTCGACATGACCGGGAAGGTGGTCTGGAAACGGCACCTGGGCAAAGATTACGGGCCCTTTACCACGAGCTGGGGTCACGGCAGCTCCCCGACGCTTCACGGGGACCTGCTTTTCCTGCTCTGCGATCATACGGAGGAGTCCTACCTTCTGGCCCTGGATAAAAACACCGGAAAGGAACGTTGGAAGGCGGACCGGGGCAAAAACCATGTCTCGCACAGCACACCGCTGATCATCAATACTCCCGAAGGAGAGGAGATGATCATCAACTCCAGCGAACGCATCGATGCCTACGATCCGTTCACCGGGAAGCTTTTATGGTACGCGGGCAGCTGGAGGCAGACGCCTATACCGACTCCGGTTTTTCATGACGGGGTGCTCTACATGGTCCGGGGATACCGCAACAGCGACTTCCTGGCCATCCGGCCAGCGGGACGCGGCGACATTACGGATTCCGGGATCCTGTGGCGCTCCTCCGGAGGCGCATCGTACGTTCCTTCGATACTCTATTACAAGGGGTTGCTCTACGTCACCAACGAGGTCGGGATTGTAACGTGCGCGGATGCCGTCGACGGGAAAACGGTGTGGCGCAAACGGCTCGGCGGAATTTTCTTTGCATCCCCGGTGGCCGGCGACGGGAAAGTGTATATGGTCAGCGAAACGGGAGAAACCTTCGTACTGAAAGCCGGACCGGAGCCGGACATTCTGGCACAGAATCCTCTTGAAGAACGCATCATCGCCTCTCCGGCCGTTTCGAACGGAAATCTGATATTGCGCAGCGACGGAACATTGTTCTGTATAGGAAAATAACCGGCTTATGAGATTTCTGAAAGACGTGCTTTATACCGATACTTTTTTAATAAAGGGCCATGTAAACACGGGAGAAAGGCGTCTTTCGGGTTTTCTCAACAACACCCGCAATCGCTTTATCGAAGTGGAAGAGGCGACCCTCATCAGGCACGACGGCGGCGACTGCATCCCCGCCGCCAGGATGCAGGTGCACCTCCGGGATATTCTTTTCGCCCACGAATCGGAAGACACCGGGGATGAGGTTCTTCGAAACCTTGCAAAACACAAACGCGACGAGATCAGGATGACGGCCTATTTCAGCAGCGCGACGCCGTTGCAGCTTTCCGGAAGGATTCCCAGGCGCGCTTTCGACCCGGATGCGCGTCTGCCCAACGATTTCATCGTCGTCGTACATCCCGAGTTTCAGGGGCTCCCGGCCAACGACGCGCCGGAATATGCGCTATTGCGGGATCTGCACTATGTGATTGCAAACAGGGACCGACTTGCATTCCTCTTCCAGTAGCACGCCCTGACTCGCCGGGATTACTGGCGTTTGGCGACCAGTTCCATCGGCTTGGCTCCCGGACCGCCGCCGCCCGGACCGCCCGTGCCGCCTTCAAATTCAAAGGTCAGCTTCATTTCATCGCCGGAAACCGTTCCCTTGTAGTTGATTTTCATTTCGTTTCCCATCATGTCGACCTTCACTGAAAAGGAAACCTTATCGCCGTCTATCTTCCCGTCGATAATCTGATTTTCGTTGCCCATGGGTCCGACATTGGTGCCGGTAAGGGTGTTGCCGTCCGCCTTGAGATTAAATGTTATCTTCATCGGTCCATCGCCGCCCGGACCGCCGCCGGGTCCTCCGCCGCCCGGACCGCCGGATACCTCGGCAACCCACGTACCCGTTACATCGGCGGCGGCAGCCGTCAAAATCATCAAACACAGAACAGACGCCGTTACGGCAATTATTTTAAACCGCATAGTTATCCTCCTTTTTCAAGCTTTTATATTTAATTAACACCCGCAACTCGGAACAAATCATAAAAGTCCGCATACAGGATTAACCGACAAAGAGTTTATACTGGCGATACCGTGCCAGAACGTCACGAACATAGCGGTAGGTTTCGATGCCCCGGCAATAACCGTACCGCACGACCTCGTCGTTATAGTACTTGGACTGTGATTTCTTCTGTATCCACAACTCAACCTCCCCGGTCCATACATCGCTTTTATTGCCGTATTTTTCAGCGAGTCGCCGCGCGTCTTGAATATGCCCCGGCCCGACATTGTACGAAGCGAGAACGAACTTGGTCTTTTCTTCAGGATTGGGTATGTCGTCAAAAGTCCCCTGCAATTCCTTTAAGAAACGCACTCCGGCGTCGATATTTTCGGCAGGATCCTCGAGGTCGTCCACGCCCAAATGTTCCGCGGTAACGGGCATGATCTGCATCAATCCCACGGCTCCGGCCCAGGATTCGACATCAGGATCGAACCTTGATTCCTGATAGATTAAGGATGCCAGCAGCCGCCAGTCCCAGCCCAATTCTTCGGCCTTTTCTTTCAGCAGCTGGTCGTATTCGGAAATTTTACCGCCGGATCCTGAAAAATACTCGCTGCGGATCCGCCGCCTGAAAGCTTTTTCGTTTTTAAAGTAACGGTTGTAGATCACATAGTAATCGCTCTCTTTCCTCATTTTTTCAATCCAGGCATTTATAACCTTCAGCAGTTCCGGGGATGTATTTCTCAGGGCCCAGGCGATTCTCTGATTAAAGCTTATGCCGGTATCGATATCGATGTTTTCGTAATAGGTGGCGTTGATGGCGGCGATGTTGTAGTCGGCAACGGTATAATCTATTTTGCCGTTGGCCACCATCTGAATCAGCTCTTCGGTTTCCACCGTCCCCGCAACGGTTCGGATATTAATATCCCCGCCGATCTCGTCCATCAGGTTCTTCAGCCGGCTGTAGTAAGCGGAATCCCTCCGGACATACACGGTTTTTCCGATCAAATCCAGAGGATCCCGGATCAGCGACTCTTCAATTTCGTGCCGCCGCATATTGCGCCATTCGGCGGGTTTGCGCTGAACCAGCACCTGGTGAGTTTTGGTGTGGTACTCGGTGAAGGCCATTTTCTCCAGGCGCCTGCGCGTCACGGCCATACCATACGATATCAGATCCCCTTCTCCCTTCAACAGCATATCAATGATCTTATCCATATCCCGGGCGATCTTGATTTCCAGGTCCAGGTCCAGGTATTCGCACAGGTTTTTTAACAGCTCGTATTCGTACCCCATCGGTTTGCCGCGGTAAAGAAAATAGCTTGTGGAGCTGTAGCTGGTTATGGCAATGAGTTTTCCCCGCTTGCGAATCTGCTGCAGATCGACGTGAATTTCCGGATAGTCGGTAGTGCGCCATAACGGGAGACCGTCATCCGACTCTCCGTCGGGAACGGTTCGGCAACCCAGCGAAAAAGAGGCAATCAGCAGTACCAGAGGCAGGATAATAAGTCGCATTCGCACCCTATGAAATCAGTGATTGAGAACAGTACCGTCAACAAAACCGAATGTAACCTGGCGAACCGTTTTATTATAACTGGATTTTTTAAAAAGAAATCAAGGAATCTGATCGCCCTTATGGCGTCGCCATCACTCATGTCTTATGATAACAAAGGTGAAACCGTAATAATATCGGCAAAGGAAAAGGTGATAATGGAACCACAGGAAACCGTGCGGTTTTTATATGAAGTCTTCGATGCATCCCTGCCGCGGCTCGGTCCGGGAAACAACGCTTCTACGGTAAAAGCCCTGAACATGCTGATTCCAGACGGCCATCCATTCAGGACAAACGCGAACTCCCCGGACCTTAAAATACTCGACATCGGCTGCGAAAACGGAGCGCAGACAATTCAGCTGGCCAGACATCTCGAGGGAACCGCTACGGCTATGGACAATCACAGGCCGTATTTGAAGGAACTGATGCGCCGCGCCCGGGCGGAAGCAGTTTACGGCAGGATCCGCCCTTATGAGAAAGACATGAATCATCACGGGCTGGGCGGCAACAGCTTTCATGTAATCCGGGCGGAAGGATCTCTGTATGTCGCGGATTTCAAGAACGGTCTGTCCGTCTGCCGCGACCCTCTCGCAGCCCGAGGACTGATGGCGGTTTCCGAGCTATTCTGGCTGCGGAAGGATTCTCCCTCCGAGTGCCGCAGCTTCTTCGCCGACGAGTACCCCCCCATGACGGATATAGAGACAAACCTTTCCCCTATTAAAAACGCCGGGTACACGGATTAGATTTATGTCTCAATTGAACCGGGGCTTTGAATATCGGAGTCTCATAGGCGCCGAAGCAGCGGGGCTCAAGGTCATCGACTTCCTGGCTCGGCACTTCCCAGCCTTTGCCCGGAAGGATTGGCTGCAACGCATCGAGGCGGGGAGGGTGCTGCTTGACGGCAGCCGGGCTCATTGGGATCAGATCTTAAAGCCGGGCCAGCTGCTGACCTGGGTTCGTCCGCCCTGGAAAGAACCCGAGGTTCCCCGCTCGTACGCCATCCTCTACCGGGACCGCAGCCTGCTGGCTGTCGCCAAACCCCCGGGATTGCCCACCCTGCCCGGCGGGGGCGATTTTATGGACAATACGCTCCTTTCTCTCGTTCGCCTCCACTACCCGGAAGCCAATCCGGTGCACCGGCTGGGGCGCGGCACATCGGGAATTGTCCTGTTCGCCCTGAACAGCCGCGCCACTAAAAAAATGTCGGAAGCATGGAGCGAACGAAAGGTTCTCAAAATATACCGGGCCCTGGTTTCCGGATGCCCCGATGCCGATGAATTCGATGTCGATGTCCCTGTCGGCCCCGTTCCGCATGAACTCCTGAAAACCGTATTTGCGGCCTGCCCCGACGGGAAACCGGCCCACAGCCGTGTAACCGTCCTGGAACGGCGCGAGGCTCGTTCCCTCGTCCAGGTGCGAATCACCACGGGCCGGCCTCACCAGATCCGCATTCACATGGCGGCCGCCGGACATCCCCTGGCCGGCGATCCCCTGTACGTCAAAGGAGGCGTGCCGGCGCCCGGCAGCCGTGCCCTGCCGTCGGATCTCGGCTATCTTCTGCACAACGCCGTCCTCGGCTTTCGCCAGCCCGATTCAGGCGAATGGATCGAAGTGGAGTGCCTGTCCCCGCCGCTGCTGCGCCGAAGCAAGGAAACGCATCCGGAACGATTTCGGCGGGGCTGAGAGGCCGGTTTGCTATCGCGCGTTTTATAAAATGATTTCGCCGGCCCGCCCTTATCGTATACAGTAGGCCGTCTATATATTTTTTTACAAGAGTAGAGAACGGAGAATGAAATTTAACAAAAAGAATGCGCCGGTTCTCCTGTCGGCAACCATAGCCTGCATCGCTTTATTCGCGCCCGCCTGTTCATCCCCGCCGGCCGGTACGGGGACGTCCTCCTCTGCAACGGCGAAAAAAGTGACTGTACGACTGGCCATCCCCAATCCTCCGGGAGACGAACTCACCCGGAATGCCGAAAAATTCGCGGACGCCGTCACGCAAAGAACCGCCGGCGCCTATGAAGTCAGGGTTTTCCCCGGAGAGACGATGGTCAAGGTTCCCGAAATGTACGACGCCGTCCGGCAGGGTTCCGTGGAAATGTCCGTGGTCGGCATAGGAATTTTTGAAGGACTCCACAAGGGGCTGGCGGAGTATCCAATGTCCTACGACAGCATCGAAGCAAACGTCGCCGCCGCGCAGCCGCTCCTGGAGTTATTCAGCCGGGAGATCTTCGAGAAGTTCCTGAACATGAAGGGACTTGCGGCTTACACGACGGGCGCGCAGGAACTGATCTCCAAGAGGCCGGTCAAAACACTGGAAGACTGGAAGGGATTGCTGGTCGGAACCGGAAACCCCCAGGGTTCCGCGCTGGCAACCGCTCTGGGGGCGGCGCCCGTAACCGTCTTCTGGACCGATTTCTATTCCGGCTTGTCCAAAGGAACCGTGGACGCGGTACTGAACTCGATGCGGTCCGACATTGTTTACAGACTCACCGACTCCGCAAAATACGTCACCCTTTTTTACGGCCAGCCGACATTTCTTTCCTATAACATCAACCTGGATGTCTGGAATAAAATGCCTCCGGATGACCGGCGGATTTTCCTGGAAGAAGCCCGTAAGGCCTGCGATGAAATGAACGCTTATCAGGTCCGGGCATGGAAGGAAACGGACCGGAGCGCTCTCGCCCAACTTGGAGCGGAAATATACGATGTTCCCAAAGAGGAAAGAGAAAGGTGGAAATCCGTCGTACAACCTTACATCGAGAGGAAAATCGCCGATTTGGGGGAATTGGGAGCACAGATACGCCGGATCATGGACCGCGCCAACAGCGAGTACCGCTGACCGGATAAAACCGCGGCATTTCACCCGGATCCGCCTGGAGGTTGAAGCGTTTGGACAGTGAAGAGAGCCGCATCGCGACCATTATCGGCCGCATATCCGAAGGCCTGCTCGCCGCGAGCGGCGTAATGATACTGCTGATGGCGTTTACCGCAACGTACGGCGTCGCCCGGCGATATATCCTGAACAATCCCGAACCCTATTCCTATGAAATCAGCATGATGCTTCTTTTGTGGTGCTTCGTCCTGTCCGTCGCAGCACTGCAGAGACATCAGCGGCATCTCCGGGGAGATTTCATTCTCAACCGGCTGCCCGGAAGCGTCCGGTTCTTCGTCAACGACATCCTGTCGCCCCTGCTGGCACTGCTGTGCGGTGCCGTTCTGGCCTGGAAGGGGTGGGAGGCCGCAATGTTCTCATTGAAAATCGGAGAACGCAGCATGTCGTCCTGGTCGGAACCTTTATTTCCGGTCAAGGTCGTAATACCCGTCGGCTACGCATTTTTATTTGTTGTCGCCCTGACTCAATTCATCCAGGGAATACACGCACTAATCAGGAAATCGGACAGACGCGGAGACACGCAGCGCTAATCTGCCGGGCTCTCCGACCGGCAGTCCTGCACTGAATGGAAGATGTCGCATGGACTATAACGCATCCGCCGCCCTATGCATCGCACTCATGCTTGTACTTCTTTTGATAGGAGTTCCGATCGCCTGGGCCCTTCTGTCCAGCTCTATTCTCGTAGGAATCGGATTCTTCGGAATGAGCGCACTCGACAAGCTGGGAGGCCAGACATTTTATTTCCTGTACAGCCTGGCATGGACGCCTCTTCCGCTGTTCGTATTGCTGGGATGCCTTATCGCCGAAACGACCATAGGTTCCGACCTTTTCAAAGCCGGAAAAAGCTGGCTGTCCCGCATCCCCGGAGGCGTGGTTTCCGCGACCATCTGGGCCGAAGCCGGGATGGCCGCCGCATTGGGCGCCAGCGCTCCCTGTATCGTCGGGATAGGCAAGATAACGGTGCCGGAACTGGAAAAACTGAACTACAGGAAGCCCTTTGCCCTCGGGGCCCTTCTCACGGGGGGGATACTGGGACCGTTGATTCCACCCAGCGCGGTCATGATTATTTTCGCCATCCTGACCAATGAATCCGTGGGACGGCTCTTTATCGCCGGCGTTGTTCCGGGAATCCTTCTCGCCGTCCTGCTGTCGGCGACTCCCGTTATACTATGTCTGAAGAATCCCTCCCTGGGCCTTCCGGCCGGACCTGTTTCCTGGAAAGAGCGGTTTGTATCGCTTAAAAGAATCTGGCCCATGATTATCATCATATTTTCCATTCTGGGCACGATCTACTTGGGCATCGCTACGCCTACGGAAGCCGCGGGAGTCGGATGTTTCGTCGTGCTGATCCTGGCATTCACAATGTACAACATGCGCTGGAAGGCCCTGTACCGGGCCCTGGTGGAAGCCGCCGTCGTCAATGCGATGCTCATGATCACGGTTATCGGGGCCCAGTTCTTTTCCTACATGATCGGCAGCTCCGCTCTTTCGGAAAGTATTACAAACGTCATACATACCGCCGACCTCTCTCCCTGGCTGATAGTGGTCCTCGTCAATCTCCTTCTGTTGGCGCTGGGATGCTTTCTTGACGGAATAACCATCATGCTGATTACCGTGCCTGTCCTGGTTCCCATCCTGACGCAAATGGGATTCGATCCCTTATGGATCGGCGTCTGGTACGTCGTGAACATGGAGATCGGGCTTATTACACCGCCTATGGGCATCAACCTGTTTCTGACCGGCAGCGTATTCAACGTCCCGAGTTCCGAACTGATGAAATCCGTCTTACCCTTTCTGGCCGTCTGCCTTCTGTTTCTGGCTGTCGTCGTGGGATTCCCGCAGCTGTCCCTCTGGCTGCCCGGCATCATGCTGGGGAAATGATTTCTCGTCGTGAAGGCTTTAAACGTTCCAAAGTTCAATGTCTAACGTTAAACGTCCAACGTTGAACGTTCGAACGTTCACATAACAGCCAAAAGTGTGTTGCCTCCACCCCAAACCGATGTAAGAATAACCAGACATCCCATATGAAACGCCGCGCTTAATTTATCGCGGTCGGTTCATTGTTCCGACTGAAAGGAGTTCCGGCAAATGTCAAAGCAATCACTTCTCAAAGTATTTAATCCTGAAGCCGCCCGCTTCCCCGTCACCGATGAATCCGTCACCGGAGTCCCATCCTGGTCCATGGCTCCGCGACCGGACAGTCTGGACGGCAAAACAGTCTACCTGGTGAACCAGGGATTCGGGGGCAGCGACCTTTTCATGGAACAGTTCCAGGCGTGGTTTGCCGACAAAATGCCGACCGTAAGGACCGTCCTGCGGCGAAAGACGGGATTCATATTCAGGGACGACACCAGGGATCTCTGGGAAGAAATCAAGGAAAAGGGGGATGCGGTTATTTTCGGCGTGGCCGGGTGACCGGGCTGCGTATCGGCGGTCGCCGAATGTTGCCGAACCCTGGAATTGAGGTACGGCATTCCAACCGCGCCTCTTTCCACAATTGCCTTCGAAGACATGGTCCGGGCGGACACTTCGTTTTTCGGGGCGCCGCTGCGTTTCATGTACACGCCGCACCCGGTGGTATCCATGCCGCCGTCCGTTCTGCGGGGATATATCGAAGGAAATGATCCGATGACGGGAAGGCCTCTCGCGGAGGAAGTCCTGGAGGCCCTTACCAGGCCGTACACGGCGGATGAAAGCAAAAACCTCGCCGTCGTGCGTCCCATGCCTGAAAGAGAGCGGTTTCTGGAACCGGACACGGAGGAAAACCTGTATCGTCTTTTTATAGAGCGGGGCTGGAGCGACGGGCTGCCCTTCATTCTGCCTACGGAAGAACGCGTCGAGGCAATGCTTGCCGGAACCGGTCAGCCTCGGGACAGGCAGGTCGGCAATTCCCTGGTTGTCGACACCCAGGAATATCTCGTGGTCACGGTTGAAACGGTCGCGGTCGCCGCAGTCATGGCGGGAGCCAGACCGGAACATCTGCCCGTGCTTCTCGCTATCGCCTCGACCGGACAACCCGCCATTCAGCCTTCGACGCTCCCGTTCACCAGCGCCCTCCTTGTGAACGGCCCCATTCGGAACAGGATCGGAATGAATTCCGGGATGGGCGCGCTGGGGCCCTACAACCCGGCCAATGCGGTCATCGGGCGCGCCTGGACCCTGATGAGCATCGTCTGGGGATACGCCCGCCCCAAACAGACATTCTGGACGTCGCAGGGCAACAATTACACCTACAACAACCTCTGCATGGCTGAAAATGAAGAGCGCAGCGTCTGGGAACCGTTCCACGTACAGAAAGGCCACGAGCGAGAGGAAAGCGTCGTCAGCCTGTTCCGGGGATGGAACCTGCTCAACAGCACGGGCGCCGCTTCCCGGCGATCCTGGGGGGATGAAGTCAAGCTCCAGATGCAGGCTCTGCCCGCGCTGTATTCCGGCGCCACCCTGATCCTGGATCCGATGCTGGCCGGGCACCTGAAAGAATATCAGGGCTTCAAAACCCCGCTGGATGCAGGCCGGTGGATTTCGGAAAACATCCGGATGACGGTGGGCCAGTTCTGGGGCAACGACATTATCGACATGCTGGTCACACCTCTGGCGATGCACGGCGTCCAGCCGTATGCGGACTGGAAAAAACTGCCGGCCGACGCGCTGATCGCGCCGTACCATAAACCGGCGAGGATCAACATTCTTGTGGTGGGAGGAGAAACAAGTCCGTTGTGGAAAATTTCCGACCTGGATTATACGGTCTCGGCATCCATCGACAAGTGGATGGCCGAATCGTCCGACCGCACCCCGGACAAAAGAAATCCTGAAACGAAAGAAGTCCCCGGAGCATACGGCTCGCCCAAAAGCTGATCCCCGGATCCGCACGGGCAAACGGCGCTCCGGCCCAAGGAGAACAATCCATGGCCAAAGAGTTGCTGATACTGACTACCGTACTTTTCCTGTTTTCCATGTTTCTATCCGGATGCAGGAAAGAAGACCTGAAGCCCGCTTTAGAGAGCATAAATACACAGGACCTGTCGAAACATATCCGGACAATCTCCTCGGATGAATTTGAAGGGCGCCTGCCGTCGTCCAGAGGAGAAGAGAAAACCATCCGCTACATCAAAGGCGAATTCGAAAAACTCGGTCTAGAGCCCGGAAACGGAGACAGTTATTTCCAGGAAGTTCCGCTGGTTTCCATAACGGTGGACCCCGACACGGAACTTGTCGTTCAGGGAGGGGGAAATCCCCACACGTTCGCCTACGGTAAAGAGTGCATGGTTTCAACCCGGCGGGAAATGGAGACGGTATCTCTGAAAAATTCGGAAATGGTGTTTGTCGGCTACGGCATTGTCGCTCCTGAATACAACTGGAACGATTACGAAGGGCTCGACGTCCGGGGCAAAACCGTCGTAATGCTGGTCAACGATCCGGGATATGCGACCCAGGATCCCGCGCTGTTCAACGGCAACGCCATGACCTACTACGGGCGCTGGACGTACAAGTACGAGGAAGCCGCCCGCCAGGGAGCCGAAGCGGCCTTCATCATCCACGAGACAAAGCCCGCGGCCTATCCATGGGAAGTGGTCGAAAACAGCTGGACCGGCCCGCAGTTCGGCCTGCGCAGCAAGGACGGGAACATGTCCCGCTGCGCGGTCGAAGGCTGGTTTACCATAGAAAGCGCGCAAACGGTTTTCAGGCAGGCGGGACTCGATCTGGACAAGCTCAAGACCGATGCCGCCGCAGCGGGTTTCCGCGCCGTCCCGATGCACCTGAACGCATCCGTCACGCTGAAGAATACCATCGAAAAGTCCGTGTCCAACAACGTCATAGCGGTCCTGCCCGGACAGGCCAGGGCCGACGAATACGTTTTTTATATGGCGCACTGGGATCACCTTGGAATCATTCATTCCCTGGAGGGGGACCAGATATGCAACGGCGCCCTGGACAACGCCACGGGAATCGCAGGTTTGATTGAACTGGCCGAAGCCTTCACAAAACTGTCTTCCCCGCCGGCACGATCCATCGCCTTTCTTGCCGTAACGGCGGAAGAGCAGGGACTGCTGGGTTCGGAATATTACGGGGAGCACCCGATCTTCCCCCGTGCCCAAACGGTGGCCGCCATGAATATGGACGCCCTGAATATTTACGGAAGAATGAAGGACGTGACCCTGATCGGCTACGGGAATTCCGACCTTGACGACTACGTTCAGGCGGCCGCTTCGGAACAGGGGCGAACCGTCCGTCCCGATCCGGAGCCTGAAAAAGGCCACTTTTACCGGGCCGATCATTTCAGCTTCGCCAAGCAGGGCATCCCGGCGCTCTACGTGACCGAGGGTCTGGATAGCGTCGAGCACGGCGAAGAGTGGACAAAAGAACAGATCGCAAAATACACCGAAAACAATTACCACAAGCCGTCGGACGAATACGATCCCGGCTGGGACCTGTCGGGCATGGTCGAGGATCTTCAACTGCTGTTTCAGGTCGGCTACCGGCTTGGGAGTGAGGATACTTTCCCGAACTGGAAAGAGGGCACCGAATTCCGGGCGAAACGGGACGAAGATATGAAGGCGGCTGCCGGGAAATAGCGGGCCGCCCATACGGCTGCATCCCATCATTGATAAAACTTATATGAGTATAAATCAAAGTTGCTTGCGGCAACATCGCGGCAGGATAATCTAAAAATATCAGCACACTCCGGTCCCGTATCAGGGGCTTACGGGACTATTGCTTTTTTTATGGCCGAGAGAAGCTCGTCGGCGCCGAACGGCTTTTTAAGAAACGGCATATCGGACGGAAGGTTATACATATCTTTTTCATATCCGGAGATCAGTATGCACCCCGTATTCGGCGATGTCTGCCTGATTTCCTGGAACAGCCTGGTACCCAGTATTCCCGGCATCATAATGTCGGTAATAAGCAGATCAACCGGAGTCATTTTCACAATTTCAAGAGCCTCTTGAGGGCTCGAAGCGGTAAGGACTTCATACTCGTCGTTGCGCTTAAGATAAGCGGACACAACCCTCAATATAGTTTCATCATCGTCAACTATCAGTGCTCTTGCAGTCGTCATAACAGGTTTACTCTGGAAATCAATAGATTCATTTTAGACCAAAAGTATCGGATAACAAGAGGCATGTAACTTCAACGCGAACCGCCTGGTTTTTCGGTAATTTATCGCAGTCCATCCCTCGTGCCCATTCCATTCCCGCACAGGGCGAGGAGGAAGAAAAGTAAGGTTCCCGGCACCTGAAGGCCGCTCCGAAAAGCGGCCTTCTTACTATAGGTATGAATTATTGGATAAATCCCTCTTTAGCCCTGGCGGATGCGCGCATAATCCTCCAAACTCTAATCCTCAGAATACGTATATTATATAAGCAATATAGAAGCCAATATTTCACTCGCCGATGGAATTCCCCCGGCATAATACAGTAAGTATTTTGTAATGAATAGATTATCAGTACCCTGGACAAGGACGTTTAAAACAGCGGCAAAATCCGGTAATGAATAATTTTGTTAAAAACCTTTACATTAATGTCGAAAGATACATTCATATTTAAAGCATTTATATGTTTTCAAAAGAGTTTTACGATTATTACATGAAGGATAGGCTGTAAAAATAACCGACACCTTTTACCCGTCAGTAATTTTTCGTCCATCCCCAATCTTCATTCCCGTTTTTCCGGGATTGATAACTTCCAACTGTGGTGGGAAAATAGTATATAAGGTAATACTAATGCTTTCTTGGTTGGCTCATTTAATTGAAAAGAACTCGTGGCTTCACCGCATTGCGCTCGGCATCTGGAGGTATTTCCCGCCGAGGCTTGCCGGATTCATGAAGGTGGTTCTCACTACAAAATGGACCGTTGGCGCCGTAGCAGTGATTTTCGATAAGGTTACGGACCCCGAGGAAGTCCTTCTTGTTCAGCACACTTATCGAAGAAAGGGAGCCTGGGGACTGCCTGGAGGCGCTCTGGAATCCGGCCTTGCCAGTCCTCTGAAACCGAACAAAAAGCGAAACGACAATGTTCTGGAATCCACTCTCCGTCGTGAAGTGT
Organism: uncultured Acidobacteriota bacterium; assembly: GCA_964586015.1. Classification (GTDB taxonomy): domain Bacteria; phylum Acidobacteriota; class UBA6911; order UBA6911; family UBA6911; genus UBA6911. Next base: position 17,337 of record CAZPHK010000081.1, read on the forward strand.
ATGAGGAATTGGGGATAGAAATCGAGATCCTGCGGATGATCCGGATAGATGCCGTCCCCTATGTACCGGAGGAACCGGGGCCGTACCGCCTCGATTTCTATTACCTCTGTTTACCGAAGAACGGCGTAAGCGCTCTTCGCGATAAGCTGGCCTCCGGCCGGATCCGCCCCAGATCGCCGGAAGTGAAGGCGATACGATTTGTGCCCCTTACCTCGCTCGCCGAATACGACCTTTATTCCAGCGATGCAACGCTCCTGATCGAATCCTGGCCCGAGATCAGCTCAAAGCTGCGCTCCGATTCCGCTGCCTGATCCGGGTTTTCCCGCCCATGCGAAATTAAAGAAATCGCCCCAGGTTTAAACAAATCCTAAAACCCAGTGATTGAAGTCAATGAGGTTCCGTTAAAGGCATATAAAGAAAAAACGGTTTGTCCGTCGATACATCGATGAATTTCAGGGCGCCTTCGGTAATCCATTCAGGATTGTGGACTTGCATCCGCTTGGGCAATCCCGGCAGTTCCTTTTATTCCAATATGACTTTTTTCCTTGCTTTAATATCTTCGGCAGAAGCGCCTACCAGCAATTCAATGCTGCAGAGGTCATAATCCCAATCCTGAATGGATTCATTCCAGTACCGAAGATTTTTTACCGGAATCTCCAGTGCAACGGTTTTCTTCTCACCGGCGTCAAGCGCCACACGCGAAAAAGCCTTTAACTCTTTGTACGGCCACTCAACACTTGGATTGACCCGTCGAACATACGCCTGAACGACTTCATCCGCAGAGAGGTTTCCCTTATTCTCCAAATCAACCGACAATCGTATGACATCATTTTTCCCGTATCTTTCCCTGTCGGTTTTCGGGGATGAATACTCAAACGAAGTGTATGTCATTCCATAACCGAACGGGTACATAACCGGTTTCTTTCTGGTATCAAACCACCGGTAGCCTACGAGCGATTCTTCCGAATAACAGGCCGTATTCGGATCGGAAAATTTATTTATATCCTGCGCTTCGGCGTCCGAACTCAATTCAGGATTGGTTTCTTCAACAAGGCCGGCAAAAACATCCCTGTCTCTGCCGCCCTGAGGGTAATTCGAGAGCGCATAGGCCGGTGAATCCTCCAGTTTAATGGGAATGGTAAACGGCAGCCGTCCGCCCGGCGAGATATTTCCTAAAAGGACATCCGCCAGTGCATTGCCCCCTTCGGTCCCGTTAAACCACGACAGTACCAGTGCTTTGGAATTGGGCTTCACAATATTAAGGTCATTCGGCGCCCCGCTGACAAGTATTGTCACAATGTTCGGATTCACTTCCGCTATTTTTTGAATCAGGTCATCCTGCCCGGACGGCAGCATCATATCTCTTCTGTCGCTTCCTTCGGTTTCCACCCATCTGTTATTCCCTGCAAAGAACAAAACCACGTCTGCTTCAGCTGCCGTTGTGAGGGCTTCCGCGGTCAATTTCTGCTTTAACAGTTCTTTTTCACGGGCTTCTTTTTCCAGCTCTTCCGGGGACTTTCTTCCGAACCTTCTTCCAAAACCGGCATTAAGCACCGGTTCGTACCCCCGGGCATAAACCAGTTTCGCCTTTTCACCTATTCTATCTTTCAATCCTTCAAGCGGAGTCACTTCGTACAGGGTTTTAACGCCGGCCCCAACGCCGCCGAGGCCCATTGTCCGGACTGCATTGTCGCCGATGACCGCAATGACAGGCTTCTCTTTCAAATCCAAAGGCAGGATGCCGTTATTTTCAAGCAACACAATGGACTTGCAGGCTATTTCATAAGCGATCCTCTGCTGGGGCGGCCTGGAGGTTATTTCTCTGTTCGCCTCCTCCTCCGGAACGGGTTCAATCGCCATACGAACCCTTAAAATTTCACGTACCCTCTGATCGATGAGCTCCCCGGCGACCGTACCGGCCCTGACCGCATCGAGCAGAGCGTCACCGAAAAACCTCTTGCCCGGCATCTCCACATTGAGCCCGTTTGTTATGGAATCTACCGTGGAATGGGTGCCGCCCCAGTCTGAAACCACCAACCCGGCGAATCCCCAATCATTGCGAAGAATTTTATGAAGCAGCATATCGCTTTCGGCGCACCACGAGCCGCCGACTTTATTATATGCGGCCATCACCCCGTAGGCGTCCGCTTCTTCGACCGCGGCCTGAAACGGCGGCAGGTATATTTCACGCAGGGCACGTTCCCCGATGATTACATTGACGGCGCCCCTGTTATTTTCCTGGTTGTTCAGCGCATAGTGCTTTAAGCATGCCGCTACTCCGTTATCCTGGATTCCTTTGACAAATCCAACCGAAAGACGCGCGCTTAAATACGGGTCCTCACTCAGATATTCAAAGGTGCGTCCACCGACAGGTATGCGCTGAATATTGATCGCAGGGCCCAGGATCATGTCTTTCCCGCGCAGCCTGGCTTCCCGGGCCATACCGGCCCCGCATTTATAGGCCAGTTCCGGACTCCAGGTTGCGGCCAAAGCGGAGCCAGTCGGGAAAAAAGTGGCCTTATCGTTCTCCAGGCCGAGAGGAGTCCAGCTTTTGGGCTGCAATTCCTCCCGGATACCGAACGGCCCGTCGGAGTATTTAAGGTCGGCTATTCCCAGCCTTTCAACCCCGGCGGAAACAAACATGAATTTTCCGTGAAGCATATTTATTTTTTCTTCAAGGGTCATTTGCCCGATGATGCGGTCGATTTCCGGGTCGTACCGAAGCAATGCCGACTTGCGTGTCTCCCCCCCGGCGATACCGATGAAAACCGTTAGAAGTAAAAATGCAGACAAAATTCCGTTTTTCATAGCAGATGGCCCTCTCGGCAAGCTTATGTTCAGCATCCTTGTATATCCTGATTTATGGAAGCAACTCCGGTTAACCCGGTTTTTATAATGCAAACGCATAATTAGCGCAACATATGATAAATTCAAAATACCTATTAAGAAAAGCCCTTTTAACCCGGATTATGCATGAAGGTTTGTAGCGAGGCGGTGTAGGTGGGCGTGGATGCAAGGCTTGCGACTGAGGGCCCCGCAGGCGTACTCGACAGTACGTCGAGGAGCCCGAA
>CAZPHK010000082.1:0-20212 GCA_964586015.1 uncultured Acidobacteriota bacterium
CGAAAATCCCGGTTAAAGTTCACAGTACGATCGGAATAGTGTATATTCTTAAGAAGTTCCGGGAAAGAAAGCCCCCCCTCGGAGAACCCTGTATGATTCGTTAGCCTCTTGCTCACTCACGGCGCATTCGGGAGGAATATCTATGCACGGATTTGTAAGGACCGCTCTGTTTTTATCTCTACTGCATACGGCAGTACCCTATGCATTGCCTCAACTTCGGAACGCCAGTCCGTACGTGCAGGACCGCATCAATATTGAAAACACCTGGTTCGTACTCTACGAAGCAAATGAAGCGGAGTTTGGCTGGGCTTCGGAGTGGACCCAGTCGACAGCGCGAACACAGGCGGAAAAAACAGCTCTGTTCAAATGGCACTTCAAAGACGGCTCTGCCGCCTATACCCGGCAGGGGCAATACATCGGCGACATCGGGATGTTTCTGGCTTACCTGCTGACCGACAAATCGGAATCCCTGAAAGACATACACGGCGGTCCGGTCCAGCCGATGACCCTGGCCAATTATCCTGTAAAAATAGAGCTCTGGATGGGAACAGCCGGAGAACATGAAGATTTCAAACCGGAAATTTTGATCGATTCGCTTTGCTTCAACGAAGAGAAGATCGAATACGGTTACGCCTATTACTTCTATGACTGCGGAAGCGGAGAGTAATTGACTGCTTTCTTCACTCCCAATCTTTAATCTTCAATTTTCAATCAACCGGCCTCCATCCCCAGGAATATGGATCGTCCTTCACTACAACCACCCGGCCTTCCAAAGGAATGCGGTCGGGCAGGATTTTTCGGGTACACGCTTCAAAAATCATCTTTGCAGGATTCAGCCGTGAGATCTGCCGGAGTCCGATGTAAGAAGTGGTCAGCCGCGGATTGATCTCGACCAGCTGAAAGGAGTCACCCGCCAGGATCATATCCACTCCGACATATCCGTTGAGTCCCGGGATCAGGCTCGAAGCCGAGGCGGCCAGATTCCAGGCATCCCGGATTTTCGGGTGATCGAAAGGCACTTCGCAGCCCCGGTAATCAAACGGCATTCCGGGCTGAATCAGCTGCCGGTTCAAACTCAGCGGCAGGCATCGGCTTTCCGCAACCAGCAGTGAAACGCTCGTATGAATTCCTTCAATAAAAGGCTGCAGCAAAATCCGATCGTGAGCCGTAGCCTTACGTACTCTCGACAGGGCCTCTGTAATTTCCAAGCGATCCCCGACAAGGCACACACCCTCGCTCCCAATGCCGTCGAGAGGTTTGAAAACCAGCGGGTAGCCTTTTTCTTCCGCTATTTGTTCCGCGGAATCGAATCCGGCGACGCAGGTTTCCACAGCGGGCAGGTTCGCACTGCAGAAGATCCGGCTACAGTTTTCTTTATCGCCGGCGATCGCGGCCGCCGAAGCGCTGGATCCCAACAAAGGTACTCCCGCACTCTCGACCCGGCGGGAGAGTCCTGATAGAATTCGATCGGTTTCCGGTCCAACCACCAGCACGGCATCACAGCGGTTCAACAGTGAAAGGAAGACGGCGTCATGCTCGTCCGGAGATGCAAGAACCACTTCATCCGCGGGAAGCGTATTCCGGTTCAATCCCGGTATGCGGTTTTCGAATCGGGGGTCCAGGACCGTAACGGTACGGACGGCATCCCACTCTTGAAAATCGGCGAGAAGGGCCCACAGCATGCCCAGGGCTTCCGCCGCGAGACCGTCCGGCACATTCCCATCCGGGGAGCCTCCCCCGGAGAAATATTCATACACAAATACTTTTGACGGCACAGACATGCGACTCATACCCGTGATAGATCTTCTGAACAATCAAGCCGTCCACGCTGTAAAAGGGGAGCGCAAACATTATAAGCCGGTCGTGAGCGTCCTGTGCAACTCATCCGATCCATTGGAAATTGCCGCAGAATTTCGCGACAAGCTGGGATTGAACGAAATCTATGTCGCCGACCTGGACGCCATTCAGAATTCAGACCGGACGAAACACAGGAACCTGATAGAACATCTTTCTTACCGCGAAGGTTTCCGCATTCTCCTGGATGCCGGAATTTCAGATGCGGGAGAAGCCCGGAACCTGCTCGACACAGGCATCTACAGGGTGATTATAGGCGCGGAAACCCTTAAAAGCCTGGATGCCCTGGACGAAATCCCCTCCGGCTTAGACCCTGATCGCCTTATATTCAGCCTGGATTGCCGCAACGGGGAAATTCTCTCAAAGTGCTCCGACCTGGCGAGCCTGTCCCCAATGAAAGCTTTGGAACGCTTGTACTCTTCAGGCTGGCGGGAGATTATATTACTGGATCTTGCACGAGTGGGAAGCGGCCGGGGTATAGACAGCTCCTTGATTATTGAAGCACAGGCGAGATTTCCCGAGCTGACCCTACTCGCCGGTGGAGGCATTACCGGCCCGGAAGAATTAAGCAGGCTTCAATCTCTCGGTGTCGCAGGAGTTCTGGTCGCCACTGCCCTTCATAACGGCACAATCGGGCCGCAACATCACTCCCATTAACACAAAAGCCGTCTGCGGGAAGAGTACCTTCCCTGAATCGGCTTCATCCGCAAAGACCGCAGAGATTACCTTTATAATTCCATTCCTCTCTGCGTCTCTGCGGTGAAGTGTTTTCCGGCTTCGCCTACTGGTGTGCGGCAAAAGGGTGGGCCGCTTCGCCCTTTTTCGCAACCACTTCGCTCGCTTTCGGCTCGCCGGCTACGGCACGCTTAATGGAAAGCTTGGTTGCTTCATAATTGAAATCCTGGATCTTGGTGTCGTCCTTGGCTTCCCAGTGAATGAATACACCTACAAGGATGAATATATCATCGGCTTCTTTCATCGGAATTGTGCCGTCTTCGACACAATCGGCGACAGCCATGCCGACAGCGCGTTGGGCCGGGCCGAACATCTGGACCGCCTGTGCGGCATTCTTAATGGTGACCTTGTTGAACATTACCGTCGAAGGCTTGCACGGCAGATTCGGGGCGACAACCGCCAGCAGGGAAGTAAAACCATCCTTGTTGTTGGCGAGTGTGTTGCAGAACGCCGTCTCGGCGGCGCTCCCCCGTGGGCCCAGTATCAGATCGATATGGGCAATTTCGTTTCCTTCTCCAACCAGTGCTTCTCCTACCATCACGCGATCAATCTTTGCCATTTCAATCCTCCTGATATTTATTCCGAATCCTGAAAAAAATAGGGCTGAATGAGACCAGCGAATTTTTTAGACCAGCAATTTTCTATTTGACTGAGATCTCGATCTATATCCCGACAGGCTGCTTTTGTCAACACGAATCCTGATATACAAAAAAGTGTGGAGCGGCAGGAACCCGTGAGAAACGAAAGCTAGGAGAAACGAATATAGCTGCGTGCCTTTTCCAGGCGGTGCGAAGGTCTTCCAAGCGCATCGATACTGCGGATCCCGGCCGTTTTTCTCTGTTCGAGAATCCGGTTCACGGTGATTTCGCCCAGGCCGGGAACACGCAGGAGCTCGTATCGTGAAGCTTTATTGACGTCGAGAGGGAAAAATTCCGGATGAAGCATTGCCCAGTGCTCTTTCGGATCGACATCGAGCGATAGATTGCCGGATCCGTCAAAACAGATATCCGATTCGGTGAACCCGTATTTGCGCATCAGAAAATCGACCTGGTACAGGCGATGCTCGCGCGTAAACATATCACCGGGATTGCGGTCATCGCGCCCGTCAATCGAGGCGTCGCCGAGGCCTTTCTGATAAGCACTGAAATAGATTCTTTTGAGATGGAGGCGGTCGTACAGTCCCCACATATACTTGATGATTTCCGAATCCTTTTCCTCCGCCGCACCGACGACAAACTGGGTGGTCTGCTTGACCCTCTCGTATCTGTTGCCCCGGCCTGTAAGCCGGCTTATGAGCTTGATGGGTTCGACGATATCTTCTATAAAGCGTTTGCGGGAAGAAAGCCTTGCCAGGTGTCCGGCACCCGGGGTTTCGATATTCAGGGAAACGGCGGTTGACAGCGAGACGGCCTCCTCGATGGCGGCCGCGCTTGCGCCGGGAATGATCTTCAGATGTATGTATCCCCTGAATCCCCGCCTGGTGCGAAGAATGCGCGCGATACGGTTCAATCGCTCCATGGTTGCGTCGGGCGTACCCAGGACACCCGAAGTCAGAAACAGGCCGAAGACTTCGCGGCGGCTGAAGTAATCCAGGAAAGTATCGACAATTTCCTCTTCGCCGAGCGTGCACCGGCGGACATCCTGGTCCGACCTCAGCGGGCAGTACCTGCAGTCGCTGGAACAGAAATTGGAAATCAGGGTTTTGAACAGAACGCTCGTTCCGCCGTTGGGAAGGGTTACGGGATAAATCCATTTATCCTGTTTGCCGCGCCTTCGGCGGTCGTCCTCATTTGTGCCGCAGGCGCAGGCCAGGTCGTACTGGGCGTCCGCACTGAGAATTTCCAGTTTCCGCTGCGTGTCCGGTTTGCTGATTAAACCAACCATTATTACCCCGCAATCAGATCGAACTGCTCAGGATTTTACTTCGAAATCAGGTCATGAAAATCATTATTTTTCTCAGCGTTGCTCTGCGCTCTCTGCGCCTCTGCGGTGAGTCTTTATCCCGGGGAAGTTTCTTCATCGAGCAGTGCAAGGAAAATCGCGGCTGCAGTCAAATCGGCGGTCGTACCCGGGTTCAATTTATGAGCGTCGTCGCGGAGCGCATTGTCCAGTTCCAATAACTTTTCCTTCCCCTGAAGAGTATGAATTCCCCCGCAAGACAGAACGTCCTCAGCCCATTGAGATACCCGGCGGGAAAGCTCCTCTCCGTTTTTTCTGGCTATCAGTGTATCCGGTACGCGGCTCAGTATTGTAAGAAACGCCTGTACAACAGCATCAGGGTATGTCGCTTCCTGAGTAAGGGCCTCTTTCAGGGCCGGGAGCCCGATGCCGAAGGTTACTTCATATTTCGTAACATATTCCGAGGCAATGGAATCCCGGTCTTTGGCCAGCTCCATCGCTTCCAACAGGGTCACGGACGGCTCTTCGGAAACATCGGCGCGGGAAATCCGCCCGAGGCCGCCTGCATCCGCAATCCGGACTGCTTCATAGGCCAGCCGAGCATCTTCCACCGTAAGAGAACTCAGGACGTCACTCAGTTTTTGCCGAAGTTTCTCGCAATCTCCCGGCGATTCCCCGGTATCATCCAGGCAGGCTTTTGCCAGCGGGGCCAGCAACAGAATAATTCCAAGATTGGTATTAGAACGCACGGACCGCCGGCTTTCTTCAACAGCCCGCAGGATGGTCCGGCCTACGCCTGCATGTCCGGCTTCTTCGAATGCGGGGCCGATTGCAATGGAGCTCAGAAGGAAATCTTCAAATGAAGTGTTTGAAAAATCATGGTTCCTGTTCACATTACCGGGCTTCGGGGCGCAGACTTCCAGGATACAGGCTTCCTGAACCAGTTGCGCGATCCGCTTTCCTTTATGCTTATCCATGATACAATCAAAAACCGTATTTTAATTCGTCTGTTGAAATAAGTGTTTTCCCATCATATCCCAATGGGAATCCGAATCAACAGGAGGAATCATGACTGATTTGCGTTATCCCATAGGCCGCCTGCAAATGGAAGATAAAATCACCGGCGACAAGCGGCGGCAATATATCGATCAGTTCGAGGAAACACCGGCGAAGCTTCGCGCGGCTGTAGGCGGCCTGTCCGCCTCTCAACTGGATGCGCCCTATCGCCCGGAAGGATGGACGATACGGCAGGTGACCCACCATCTGGCAGACAGTCATCTCAATGCATATGTCCGGTTTAAAATGGCACTCACCGAGGAAACTCCCGTCGTCAAATCGTACGATCAGAAGCAATGGGGCGAACTTGAGGATTCCCGCATCGCCCCGGTTGAAGCTTCACTATCTTTATTTGATGGATTGTATCAACGCTGGACTATCTTGATGCGTTCCCTGAGTCCGGAAGGCTTCGCCGGCACATTAAACCACCCGGACTGGGGCATTATCCGTCTTGACGGTTATCTCAGCATCTGTGTATGGCACGGGCTTCATCATATCGCTCACATCACAGGCCTGCGACAACGCATGAACTGGTAATAAAAGCTCTCGGCAGTTACTTGATGGATTAATAAATAAATATATAAATTCTTTGCGCGTTGCGTTAGGACTTTTCCAGGGCGTGATCGACAATCCTTCCCGGGATATCTTCCCCCGTAATTTTCTTCAGGCCGCGCCATCCTGGGATACTGTTAATCTCTATCACATAAGTTTTACCGTCTTCAGCCTGCATCAAGTCCACACCGGCATAGTCCAGTTCTATAGCGCGCACGGCCGACAGCGCCAGCATTTCCATCTCCGGGCTTAGTGCAACCGGCGTCACTTCAGCCCCCTTGGAATAGTTTGTCTTCCATCCCTCCCCATTCCGCTGCATGGCGGCTACTACTCTGTCTCCTATCATAAAAGCCCGAACGTCCTTTTTAAAATGCGGTACATATTCCTGAATGTAATAGATATACCGGTTCAGTTCCCAGGCCCGCAGCACCCTGTAGGCAGTTTCTTCATCATTAATCCGGACAATGCCCTTGCCCTCAGATCCGAAAAGGGGCTTGACGACGACATCCCCCATTTCGCAGCAGGCATTCAAAGCCGTCTCAAAATCTTCCGTTACAAGGGAACGGGGAGTCGGGATACCCGCGTCGGCCAGGAGAAAGGACGTATAGTATTTGTCCACCGTCCGTTCTATCGCCGATCCGGAATTGATTACAGGGATTCCCAGTTTATCCAGGCGGTGCAGGACGTCCATGCGGAAGATGATCTGTTCCAGTGACCCCGTCGGGATGGTCCGCACAAGCAGGGCCCGGCAATCCTCCAGGCGCTCTCCCCTCACTTCGACACGGGAACCGCCGCCGATCCCTCCCGCCATGCGGGTGATGTTGAAAAAAACAGGTTCGCAGCCACGTTTTCGGACGGCTTCCTCGAGAGCCAGCGCATGATAGCCCCTCTGGGAGGACAGGATTCCGATTCTTGCCGACATACTTCAGCTTTCCAGAAGTGAATTTTTAAGAAGTCCGGGATGGATGCTCCCGGAGCTGAACGTGCGCCCTGAATTCAGATTGTTGAGTGCAACACGGGCAGGGCTGAAAAGCATGGGGTCGATCCCGTAAAAGTCCCCGTTATGTCGCTGGAACAGTTCATAAAAAGGGGTGCCGTAATCGCGCGATGCCGCAGAGGGCACCTTTTCGATCAGCGAAGCCAGTTCCTCGTCCTCCGCCTGAACCGCAAAGAAAACCTGGCTTCCGTACAGGATGGCATCGTTGGTTCGTCCGATGGCGCGCAGATCGTCCGCCGCGACAGGAGCCAGCGGGCAGACGCCTGAAGCCGCCTTGACTTTCCGGACATCGAATCCGAGTTCCGCCAATTTGTGCATACCGGTCTCGGCCGAACGGGCGGCAACTTGAATCGATCCCACAAGGGATGCCGTCGGCGCAATCAGCAGGCAAACGTGATCCGGGGCTACCCCGCATTTTTCCGCAACAAAAGCGGCCAGGTCTTCGTCCGGCATCCGGCGTCCTTCCAGCATCAGGACCGCCGTATCGAATGCGTCTTTGTATTCCAGTTTCCGGAAGATCTCTTCATCTGCAAACAGCGCCCTCGCGGGACCCGAACCCACGGCAAAGTACGAACCGTGTTTCACCGCCCAACCGGCGTATTGGGACGCCATACAGGCGATATGGGGAGAGCTGACGCTGACTTCCACAGTCGGCAGCCAGAAACTTGAAACTCTGTCCGAATCCCGAAGGTGATAGCCTTTATCGCTGAAGCCGACCTGCGCCAGGCCGCCCAGGCAGGCGCAGGAAAAGAGCCGTCCGGCTTCCAGGCTGCCTGAAACCTCGATCCCTGCATCCAGGACGGTTGCGCCGTTTTTCAATCGTTTCACCTGAATATCAAGCGCTTCAGACTCATAGATCATCTGCGCCACAATCGACGCAGCCCGCTGGTTAACGCTGATCATAAACCAGGATTTCTCCTTTCCCCAACAGGTTGAAATCCCCGCTGTAACGCCGGTAGAATCCGGCCAGGTATTTTTCGGAAACGGTCAGACCCTGGAGTCGGATATTCTGCAGCATAAGCTTCAAAAAATGCGGGGAGTAGCTGCAGTCATATCGGAATGTGGGCAAAAGTTCCGGCTGCCTGAAAGTTACTATCGTACCGCGCAGCAATCCTGCACCCGCGCGAGTTCCCAGTTTTCCGAAAACAATGATTGTGCCGGCCGCCATAAAAGCCCCGGTGAAATCCCCCACGTTTCCGGTCACGACAATCAATCCCCGACGCATTACGGCGCCTGTTTCATTCCCGGCATTGCCTTCGACAATGATTGTCCCGCGGTTCATGCCCCTGCGGCTGCCCCGGTATGCGCCGCCCAGGCCATGCCCGGCATTTCCACGGATATGGATTCTGCCTCCTTTCATTTCCGACCCGGCCCAGTCGCCCGCGTTGCCGTAGACTTCGATTGAACCGCCGCGCATTTCCGATCCGAGATGCATGCCCGCATCTCCACGGATCAAGACTTTTCCCAGGGTCATCCCGGCGGCGATATTCTTTACCCGGCTCATGTCGCCCTCCAGGACAATCTCCGCAGAGCCCGGCCCCTCCACCCGGAAAAGATCCCCCAGGCAGGCGGCCTCATTTCCGTAAGTCACCGGCATTGCTGCAATAAAGCCGGCCGTCCTGCCGGCGAACCGGTCCGGCACGATCGCAGCAGCCTCCAGGGGAGCTTCAAGCGGTGATTTTAGCGACAGTACGGTCATTGCGAATCTGCCTTCTTCATTATTTCCCACAGGTGAAACTTGAATTTCCCCAGGTTGCCACCGTAGTTTCCCGCCGAGATCCGTCGGATGCCCGGGATACAGGCAGCCTTGATTCCAGCACGGATTGCCTCTTCAATAGGCGGAACATCCAGGCCGTTAATAACAATTTCCAAAACAGAATTTACTCCATCGGGCAGATTGGTATTCACAACACCGCGCAGGCTGGGGCAGAATGCGTCATTTGTGGAGGCCTTCAAAAATTTATACCGGGACCCGACCTTGCTGCCGCTGCGCACAATCCCCCCGGGGAAGGGCATGATAACGCCTGCAATGCGCCGCATCGCTTCCACTGCCAGTTCCGCCGCCTGCAGGGTGATCGCGGGGTCGCCTCCGAGAATTAAAAAATTCCCGCCGGCGACGGCCTGCTGGGCCCCGAACTTGTCCTCCACCAGGAACTCGCCCTCCATAACAGGGACGCGCCAGTAGCGGCTTCCGGCAATGATTTTGCTGCTCTGGTAACCGTCGCCGAAAAACCGAAGCTGTCCGCCGACGGAAACCTTCTCCTCCGCATCCAACCCGTTGAAACATGCCGTTGTGGGGCACGTCAATACACACTGCCCGATACGGTCGAGCAACTGCTGCGCCAGGGAATCTTTTGAAAACCCGAAAAACAGGACGCTCACTCCCGGCCGTCCATCGGGGGTCTGCTCCAGGTTCGCCTCGACCGCACCTTCGCAGCGGCACTTGATAACGGAAGTGGCGAATCCGGTCATCTTTGACGCCGCTTCATGCGCCCATTTGTAATTCGCGGCCGTAATAATCACCCGCGCCCCCCACATGCCGAAGGCTTCCGCGAAAGTGTCCTCGATTTCAACTCCGTTTATGGAATAGGACATATGATTTAAAACACTCCGTTCAGCGTTTCACATTTCCCGTTAAAGATTTCCCTCGTTATTCGCTTATAGGGCGAACACCAACTTGTCCGGCGCAACTCGGCCGAAGCTTCGCTTCGGCTAGAGCGAAGCCGGAAGGTTCGCCCCTACAGCGGGATCTCGATTTCCTGTCTTCGCGGCAGATAGTGTTCCAGCTGTACCGGGTAATTTTCAAATTCGATTGTGTAATACTTCCTGAAATAATCCCGGATGTCCTTTTCTACAGCCGTATCGTACCCGGGCGCCACATACAGGGTCTTGCCGAACGTTTCCCGGGAAATGGATCCGTCCTCCACTAAAATCTCTCCTTCTTTAATCACATAGCGGGGTACGGAAAACATTTTTTCCGCATCGTCGCATTTATCATAGATCGTAACGTCGGCATCGGCGCCGATCCCCAAATGGCCTTTATGTTTCAGCCCCAGGATGCGGGCCGGAGCGGCCCGTGTAATAATGGCGATCTCGTTAAGGGAATATTCCCTGTCCAGATCCGGAAGCGCCGTTTTGGATACCGCCTTCGGGTTCACTTTTTTAACGGCTTCCCGCCGAAACTCGCGGTCCATCAGCAGACGAATGATCCGGGGATAGGAGACAAACGACGCGCCGTTCGGATGATCCGTCGACAGTGCAATCCGCCAGGGGTCGCGTATCATCAGGTACCATTCCAGGCCGACCGCCCACTGGGTCGTGTGCATATGGCTTTTATCCTTGTACTCGATCGGTACGATGCCGCATCCGCATTCATTTTCGACATCGACATTGACCCACTTGCGCCCCGTTACCTGATGCAGCATATGCGCCAGGGGTCCGTCCCCGGTCATGGAGGTCGTATCCCCGAACAGTATCTGCCCGATATCCACGGTGATATTGGGGTGGCCGTTCACGTATTCGGCCAGTTCGGCAACGCGGGAGACAAACAAGCCCCCGGGTTCCCCGCCATAGCTGTGAAACTGGACATGGGCCAGATGCCCTCGCCGGCCGTCCAACGATTTCATCGTCTCCAGGGTCGTCTCGCAATTGCCCCCAATCCCCAGGTTGTTGCAGTGAATGTGAACCGGATGCGGCAGGTGCAGATCCATACTCGCTTCCGCCAGGGATTGAATAATCTGTCTCGGAGTGACTCCGAAACCGGTTACCGTATCATCGAGGCAATGTGCATTTCCGAGGGATTTCCACAATTCCACCCCGCCGGGATTGACCATTTTCACCGCATATGCCCCGGTCGCCCGCAGCAACCAGGCCACGTAGTCGCGCATTCTTTCGCGCTCTCCGGCGGCTATCTGCTGCATGATGTATTCATTATTGCCCATCAGGACAAAGAAGCCCTTGTCGATGACGGGAATATCCGAAAATTCCTCATGGGCATGGCGGGCCGCCATGGGAGGAACCGCGGCATCGAATGCTGTCGTATAGCCCATGGCCGCGTACCGGTAGCCTGTCGCGAAGGTTGAAGGAACAACCCTGCCTACCCCTGAACGCGTCACGGAAGTGCGGGGCACCGGATCCAGCCGGTGGTCTTCCGGTCGCATTTTACGGGCGGTATTCACCTTCGGCCCGGCGATATGGGCGTGCATATCCACGCCGCCCGGCATGACGATCATTCCGGATGCATCGATCGTACGGCAATTTTCGGCATTATCTACAATCCGCCCTTTATCGATGCAGATATCGCGCACTTCCCCTTCGATGTTATTGGCGGGATCGTAGATTTCCCCGTTCGCGATTTTCAGCATGCCTGCAACTCCTTAATCCGGGCCAGCAGACGGCCGATCACGTCTTCATCCGACGGGAACGCCGAATCCACTACCTTTTTCATATGAATGGGGATGTTGTCCATTCGATACACCGTTCCTTCAACATGAATCCCGGCCGTAGAGGTTGTAAACGCAATCCGGGCGCTGCGCGTCGTTTCGCTTTCGTGCGTATCCAGGGCGATAAGGGGAATTTCCTCCAGGCGCCGGACCGCTTTTGCCGGCAGGCTCGAGACAGGATCGGCGGCAACGACCAGGGCGGCGTCGGTTTCCCTACGGCTGAGCAGATCGACTACGGTAAATTCCCCCGGATTGAACCGGGGATATCCCAGGCTGAAATTGACGCCGAAAGGATACCCGGTCTGCCATGCAAGAACGTTGTCGACACCGGCAACATTTCCGTGCCCCCGCATGGGAATAAGAGCAAATTTAGTATGTCTGTTGAGGGCGCGCACAAGCAGAAATGCGGCCGAGGTATTGAAATGCCTGCCCCGGGTCTGCGTCAGCCCCTGTCCGACAAATAAACAGCCGAACCTGCACTGCATCATCCGGTCGGCCAGTCCGGTTAATTGCTCCAGGGTCAGGCCGGTATCTTCGACAGATGCGGCATCCAATTTCCGACCGGTCACCAGCGCCTGCAGCGCCCACAGAACTTCAAAATCCTTTCCCGGTTTGATCTGCAGGAAAGAATCCGCGGTACGCGCGCTGGGAGTGCGCCTTACATCAACCAGGACGACGGTTCGTCCTTTTCGTCCCTCCGGGACAAACATGCCTTTAGGCGATACGGCATAACGCGCCATATGCCTGGGATGGGATTCCGCGGGATTGGATCCCCAGTAGACGATAAGGTCCGCGCGATTTTTCACTTCGCCCAGGGTGCAGGTCGGCTCTCCGACTCCCTGCATCGCAATGCCGGACGGACCGTGACAGACCGAGGTGCAGCAGTCGATGCATCCCCCGAGAATTTCCGCCAGGGCGATTGCTTTGCGCTGTGCTTCGCACGACGTACTGCTTAATCCGTAAATAAGCGGGTATCGGGCATCGGCGAGACAATGGGCGGCCTCTTCAATTCCCTGATTCAGGCTGACGGGAACCCCTCCAATCCTCGCGACCGGTAGATCTGAGGGAGTTCCGTGGCTTAAAAACCAGGACTTGCCCAGGACACATGCATTTTTTGCCTTTGTGATACGGTCGCCTTCTACGGTAACGCTTATGTCGTCACAGACACAGCCGCAGAATGCACAAACCACATGATCCACTTGCATAAAAAAGGTTCTCCGCTTCCCCTTCAGGGTTTCCCGTTGGAATCAAACGGAAACGTTGAACGTTGAACGTTGAACGGTTTTATTTCCACGTGCAGGTGCTTGGAGTCCGGCATGCCGGACGCATAGGTTTCCTCCCCGACCAGCCGGTTGCATGCAGAACCGAAAGGCATAAAAGCCAATCCTTCCGGGACATCGCCCGACAGGCACTGAACGGTGACCTCCCCGAATTCCGATTTCAGCACTGCGGAATCCCCGTCGTGCAGTCCCGATCGCTCCATATCCGAGAGATTCATTACAACCACATTCGTAGCTTCCTGATACTCCCGGCTTTCCTTGCCGATGGAAATTCCGGCGCCCTGTTTCGTGGAACGGCCTGAAACCAGGATTAAACGGGACTCATCCATAAATCTCTTCCTTAAGCTCTTCCGCACGACGGATTAACTCCGCGAGAGTTTCCTCCCTGTTCCTCCCGCCGGCAAGAATTGTACAGACGGGGCTGCTCCCCGGCATCCTTTCTCCGGATGCGGGAACATCTCGAATGCCTTTTCCCAGCCAGCTTTCCGTGCCGGGCATCGTTACATCCTTCTCCGCGAAAATTATCCCTTTCCCGTAGAATTTTCCGCGTTTCAATTCCGCCTCCAGGTCAAATCCGGGAAGTTCGCCGTTCACAACGGATTCCCAATGCAGATGAAAAACAGGCAGTCCATATGCAATTTCTATTACTTCCATGGAAGCCGAATATCTGGGATTCACCTCAGTCAGGTATACTTGATCATTAAGAAGGATGAAGTCAATTCCATTTACACCGGCCAGGCCATATTCCCTTGTCAGAAACTCCGCCAACCGGCGCACTTTATGGAGGATAATGCTTCGGAAATCTGAATCCTGCATTTCAGCGGCAGGCAGTATGTTGCCGGTATAACGGAAACCGTCGGCTCCGAACGTTTTCATGCCGATCAACTGCTCGGCAATTCCAAGAACTCTGCACTCTTTTCCATTGGCAACAAAAACTGCGGAGCAGGGCCTGCCGGGCATATATTCCTGGAGCATGAATCCGGAAACAGAGGATCTGTTTTCGCTTCTTGAGGAGTGCTCTATTTCCGGATCGTAAAAATGGATTCCATGCCCGCCGCCGCTTAACAGCGGCTTCCGCAACCAGCGGCGTCCGGGGTCCACCGTCCTGTTCCCGCCTGCATAAAAGGTCTCCGGTACGGGAAAGCCTGCGCGTCCGAGCCTGCCGAACAGGTCGGGCCAGTTGCGGACGGCAGCGACAATCCCGGGTGCATTGCCTACTACCCTGCTTTCTTCTCCGAATCGGGCAAGTATTCCGGGATAGTTTTCCAGGTTGGACGTATAGGCAACAGCACCATGGCGCACCTTCCTGCTGGCCTTATAGAGAGCCGCCGGGCTGTAAACATCCTGGAAATCGCGCCGCAGCGAGTAGGATTCCGTCAGCTCATGTAAATCACGGTCGCCGAACGCGTCCAGGGCAATTACAGAGTATCCGCTCCGCACCGCGGACTCCGCCATTGCGCGCACACTGATGCCGGCAATAAGAACCTTCATAATAAGGACATAATACTGAAAAACGGGGGCATAATACTTTAATTGTAGAATAAAGTATTATGCCCCCGTTTTTAATGCGGGTTCACTTCAGATGAGTTGTTTGGCAATGGCATAGACGCCTTCGGTGTCCAGCACCAGGTCGTTGCCTTCGAACAATTTGGCGATGCAGGCTTTGTGCACTTTCATTTTCGGATTCCCTACCGCCAGCGCTCCCAACGCAAATTTGCCGCCATACGCGGCGAAGTCATCCCCGGGCTTGATGCCCTCAATGCCCAACGGCTCCACCAGGTTAAAATCGATCAGCCATTTCAATCCAGGTCTGCCGGACCAGGAAGCCGACGGCAGCAGGCGCATTCCTGCCGGTCCGGCCGCAACCAGGGCTTCGGTTTCATCCAGTAAATCTTCAAGCTCCGCTTCGTGGTCGATACCCTTCACTTGAATCGTCCCGCCGGAATCTGCAGACGGACTTTCGGAAAATGCTTCCGCCGCGGCACGCCCGCTTTCCAGAGTCCGATCGGCCAGGTCCTTATTAAAACGGTCCCCCAGCAATTCGGCAGGAATGGATGCAATCTGCACCCGGCACCCCTCTGCAGCCAATAATGCTGCCGCGCGCAAACCCACAGGGCCCGGCCCTATTACCAATGCATTCTTTCTCTGAAGATCCGTTTTCCGGGCCAGCTTGGCGATAGCCGTGGATGCCGTGGTATTGCAGCCGTTGGAGTCGAGCATGAGGGAAACATGAAACGGTCCGAAGAATGCCCTGCGGGCTTCAGCCAGCATCTTTTCCCCCTGGTCCACATCCGATCCCCCTATCCATACCGCAATGTTCTTCAGATCCGGAATCCCGCGGGTAAAGACGGCTCCCTGGATCAAACCGCGTATATCCGACGGCTTCACGCCTCCGTAACTCAGCACGGCATCCGCGCCGGCATCCTGAGCGACGATGCTGTCGAAGGTGCTGGCGAACTTGTCGCTGTCGAGTTGAATGAGGATCTTTCTCATATATCGCATCCTTTCGGTAAAACCGGGGAGATCAAAAATTAATACCGTTCGGCGTTTCCTGTTTTTAGGGTGCCGCCTTGTATCGTGAAATGATGCCAGCACTAATCTCTAAAACCAGAATCACACATGTAATATAGGCCCCCAGCCCAAAACCCATTTTCATTACATGTAATTGATCAATTGAAGAAATCCATACATAAAAAACGACACCAGAAACTACAATAATCGCAAATGATGCAATGGATACAACCAGTAAGGCCTTAGCTCTGGGAAGAACAAATCCAAAGAGCCCTGTCAGAAAAGGCAGGCTTCCACATATTAGAGCTAAAACTGCGCCTAATTTTAAAGAATGCCCCAAAGCGGCTTTATTATAACTTTCTGCTAATTCAAAGAGACTAACCGACGAGGAATCCATGTCCCCTTCTGGCCAGAACCAAAAAAATCCTGGAGCCCAGATCAAAAGAGATAAAACAATAGAAATGAAATACATGAAACGAGCTACAGTCGGCCGTTTCATTACAATACATTTCCTCTTGGATAAAAATTCGAGTATGGAAATATCATGGAATTACCGAAACTCGGGCGCCGTGGTTCTGGGGGCGGACCAGGAAGGCTTCGCCTCCACCGAGACTGTCGAGATGAGCCTGCGTCTGATCGAGGAGCTTCTGCGCTTCAGCCTTTCCCCGGATCAGGCCGTAGACCGTCGGGCCCCAGGAACTCTGCCCGATGCCGGCGGCTCCGTGATCCAACATGAAATCGACCATCTTCTCCGAGACGGGGTTGGCGAAACGGCCGCCCTGGACGGATGCAAAACAGTCTCCGACCATGCACTGGATAGCGGTCATGGCACGACCGAAATTTTCTATATCCTTTTCCACCAGGGCCGGCAGCATCCGGATCAACAGCTCCCGGCTGATTTTCTCCACCAGCCCGGACGGCGCCCGGGGCAGTTTTGTGAAGGCATTGTTTTCCTTCTTGCCGTTCAATCCCTTTTGAGTCTTAGGGATGATTGTTATAAAGATCCAGTCCCGGGGCACTGCATGGTGAAACAGAACGGGTGGGACATGGTTCCGCTCCACCTCACGGACCAGACCTTTTTTTAACCGGGAGCCGGTAAGATCCGCAAGAACACGGTGCCCGCCATCCAGGACAAATCCTCCATGCTGGAATGTAGAGACGCCGATTCCCGAATGCGCACCTCTTCCCACAGCCAGAGCGATTTCCCGTGTACTGAGCCGGCGTCCGGACAGGCGCGCCAGGGCCGCCCCCACAGCCAGAGCCAGCTGAGTTCCGGAGCCCAGCCCGACGTGCGCCTGGATATGACTTACCAGATTCAGGCGCGCGCCTGAAGGGAAGCCGCAGTGTCGCATGAAACGCCGTGCATAAGTTGCAACCCGCCGTTTCTCCAGTCCCTCAACCTGCAGAGACTTCGCCTTTCGAGCCCGAAGAACAAGCTCCGGCCGGTCCACCGCCAATCCCACACTGCCGTACAGCCGTCCCAGTTCGCCGTTATTGTCCAGCAAACCCAGATGCAAACGCGCACAGGTTCGAACTTCAATCATTCTTTCCCCGCTTCCGGATAAAATCCAGAACCACTTGCAGCGCCTCTTTTTCAGGCGCTCCACCCGTTTTATCCACAATTTCCGCGAAACCGACCATCATTTCATCGACGGTTTTGCCATCAGTGAAATCCAGCCGGGTTGCCAGGATGATCGCTTCAATCACGGCATTCGCAGCCCGGCAAAAGCCGGTAAATTCTTTTCGCCTTTCCGAGTGCACGACCCGGCATTGCACCTCCGCCCGGTCTCCGGGACCGGCCTTCGAAATCACCTCCAGTTCCCGCCACGCGCACGTCCCCTCAAAAACAACGCCGGGTACTTTCCTGGCCGGGAAATGCGGCAGCACCTCTCCGTGCAGGGCGCACCTTGCGTACGCCAGCACATCGTCGGCGATATTCGCTACTCCATATCCGGCGGCAAGCAGATTCCGGCAGGTGTCGGTATCCCGATACGGGCGCACGGTAATGACATCATTCCCCCACACAATCCCCATCGGGGCAAAATTCGGATGACCGGCTTCATCGACAGTCGAAAAAATCGTCTCAATAATCATCATACAACCGTTCAGGGTTCAAGGTTCACCGTTCTCCGTTTATCGTTCCGGTCAATGAACTCCATTATTATTAGGACAGATAACCCCAGCGCAGGTCTTCTTCCTGGACATACTGTTTCCCGAGCTTCAGCGCCAGGGATGCCTTCTGCAGCTCCCTCCCCAGGTAAAATGCTTCGATAGCATCCCGGGAATCCAGCCGTTCGAAGATGGACTGAATATCTTTGTCTTTTATGAATATCTTATTATTAAACACGTAAACGGAATCACGGTCTATAAAGATGCGATAATTGCGGTCCCGAACCTTTTGCTGCATTCCGCGCAGTTCCTCTTCAGAGAATATTTCAAAGGGAGGATCCTTGACCGTGATCAAGCCGTTCTCGAGATGCTTGGGCAGGATTCTGTTCCGACAGGCATAATGCATCAGCCGCCGGGCGATATCAAACTCCCGGACCGCGCCCCGGGCCCAGCTGATCACCTCGGTAGTCAATACATAGTCCAATTCCAGTTCGGTTACAATCCCCGCCAATAACGCGTTCATCCCTGTCGTATCGGCGTCCGTCAACTCCGTGAGATTTCCCAATCCCAGGAGCATTTCGGCCTTTGGATGCCTTTTTCGGATCGCAATGTAATCGCCGATCGATTCGGTAAAACCGAATCCAATCGGCCTCAAAACCGGATCGATGATATAGGGAATCCCCCATGTGTCCAGTTGGGAGACATTGCGCTCCAGGGATTTCAATCCCTGTTCAAAATCAGGGATCACCACAACTTTGCATTTCAGCCGCGGCGCCAATTCCATATTCCTGGAATTGACGCTGAGAAGAATATCGACGCCGGCGGCGTCAGCTTTCAGTATATCCTCTTCATTAAAGGTATCCACGCTGACGACATACCCTTCCACCTTCAGGGCGCTCACCACTTCACCAATATTCGGAAAGCCCTCTTCAACCGGGCAACCCAGATCGATAGCATCCGCTCCGTTGGTCCTGTAATAGGAAGCCCGATGCAGGATCTCATCCAGACCGAGTCTATAGGCGTCGACAATCTCTGCAATGATCTTCACTTTATGGGCGCCGTATCCCCCCAGGGCGTGAGCTCTGCCGAAGTAACCGGGAATGTCCTTCAGGCACTTGGGACCGGAAACAACCTCAACCCCCAGCTTATCTTCTATTCTGTCGGGGGTCCCCGAACACAAACCCGGAATCATGACCTTATCGCACCCCATGGCGCTGCTCAGATGTTTTGCAACAAACCGCGTATTCATCAAAGCCGCTACCGAAATCGGGAGGACCGCACACACGTATTCCAGATCGGGCTCCATCCCCTCCAGGGTTTTGTGGAGAAACGGGCCGGCCAGTTTCCCGGTTACGAATAGGTAGCGAGACATCGTGTCAATTCCTCCCGGCTGCCGACAACGTCGGTTCCCGCCAGCTTCCTGAGTTTCCCGGTATTTTCCAGGTCAACCGGTCTCGGATAGACTTTTACCGGCTCGCGGCGAGGGCCGAAAGACAGCGTTTCCGGCACGAGGTCGGTTGGATACACGATAACCGGCACCCGGGATTTGCCTGCCTGAGCGAACAGGTTTGTTACCAGGGTATCCGAGATGCCGTGCACGAATTTGGCGACCGAGTTGGAAGTGGCGGGCGCTATAACCAACAGCTTGTAGATACGGCTGTAAAACCGCGTCGCCGCCTGTGCGCTCTTCCCGTCATCCCGGTAAATGGTCAGCCCGGACGCCTGAAGGCGGGAATACAAATCGTATATCTTCAGGACTTCTACAGCAGCCCGGGACAGGAAGATATCCGTCCTCTTCTGTTGCACGATCGTGCCGACACATTCCTCCAGAGCATGCCCTGCACCGGTAATAGCCCATGCAATTCTTTTATCTTGCATATCGGATCCCAGAGAGTGAATGGTTTGTACTCAGATCGAGAATGGCATAAAGTCCCGGGCTTTTTCCACCTGAAAGGCACAATATTATGTATTATTGAAAGTTAAGAGCTTTGGAACGCGGGAGGTTTGTGCCTCCGGAACGGAAATGACATGTCCAACAAAGACACACAGCCCGCCGAAAGAAATGCCCAACGGCTCCTGGATTTTCTCGCAGAGAAACGGGACTCTCTTTCCCCTCTGTTGATTCTGACGCACGATTATCCGGATCCGGACGCCCTGGCGGCCGCCATGGCTCTCAATTATCTGGCGCAGCAGTATTTCAATATCTCTTCCAGAATCGCCTACGGCGGAGTCATCGGAAGAAGTGAAAACAAGGCCATGGTGCAAATCCTGAAGATACCGGTGCACAAGGTTCGGCCGGAATATTTCAAGAAATACCGGAACATCGCACTTGTCGACACACAGCCGAGATTCAAGAACAACCAGTTACCTGAAAAACGCAAGCCGGCAATCGTTCTCGACCAGCATACCTACACGGCCAAACCTGCGGCTGAACTTTCCATCGTCGATACGGAATGCGGCGCCACCTGCGTGATCGTGGCGCAGGCGCTCCTGCTGCGGGGAGATCCCATCCCCACCCGGATAGCCACCGCCCTGGTCTATGGGATACTGTCGGACACCCTGGATCTATACCGCGCCCACAGGGAGGATGTCATCAAGACATATCTCGAGATCATATCCCACAGCGATCTTAAGATGCTGGCCCAGATCCAAAATCCTACAAGATCGAGAAGGTTTTTCGTAACCCTTCACCGGGCATTGAGCCGGGCGGTTTTCTATAGACGGCTACTGGTCTCGCACGTGGGATTCGTGGAAAATCCGGACCTGGTATCGCAAAT
>CAZPHK010000083.1:0-19954 GCA_964586015.1 uncultured Acidobacteriota bacterium
CATCGATGAACCCAATCCGAGAGACCTCAAGAACGTCAAAAACACCCTGGAAAGAGAGCCGGAAGCCAAGGCCCGGTTAACCGAAGACTTTCAACCTCTCCATGAGTTCGTCCGTGTAAAAGAAGGTCAGGATTCACCGCTGCTGCAGTACCTTAAGACTCTGAGCAGTCTGCAGGTGGTCATCCGGTCTTTTCTTGATGCCGGCCAGCCTGCCTCCCAGATTCCGGATATCGGGAAGGAAGCGGAAAATGCCTTACGCGTCACCAATGGCCTTCTGGTGAATTTCGATGCACGATCACGGGAATCGGTCGAACCCCTGCTGAAACAGCCGATTCAAAACGTTCTGAAACTGGTGGACAGGGCCACCCCGGTTGGAAGAACGCAGGAACGCAAAAGTACCGTGAGAGTGAGCGGTATCGTTAGCGACAAGGATAAAACCAGCGATGGAGTGATCGTTGCACTGCTCGAATCATACGACGACAACGAGTACGAGGCGGATAAAGAGATCATGAGGGCCCAGACGAGGAAAGGAGTTTTCAGATTTCCAAGCCCCATAAATCCAGGGAAATATAAAATCTGTGCCTCCGAGGACAAAGAAAGCTATTACTGTGCCGATGTCCGGTTGGCGCGGGACAATAACGGGAAAGAGTACGAACTCAAACGTTCCCGCTCAAAACTGATTTTCGGCGGAGGAAAACGGCAACTGAAACTTAACATCGATTAATTTTTCTACAAACAACCAGAAGTGACATTTCCGAGGCGGATATCCCTTGAGTGAAGAAAGAGAAGAATGGCGGGCCATCGGGGCCGATTCCGTAAACGCTGAAAATCCCAGCGGAGAACAGGCCCGGTATGAACCGGAATACGAGCGGCTTCAGGCCGAAATGCAGAAGCTTGAAGGCCTGTCCGGAGATCAAATCGATTGGAAAGAGGTCATTGTCCTCAGCAAGGAAATTCTCAAAAATAAATCCAAAGATCTGCTTGTCGGCAGTTACCTTGTTTTAGGGTTACTGGAGACGGGGGGGTATAACGGACTTTTAAACGGTCTTACCTGCCTCGAAGCCCTCGTATCCGATCATTGGCCGGGCTTGTTTCCGCCGGAAAAACGAATGCGGGCCCGAGTCAACGCACTGAACTGGCTTTCTGAAAAAGCAGGCTCCAGCATTTCACGGATTAAACCCGGCCCCAGCGACAACGATATACTTAAAACCTGCGAGGAACTGGTCAAATCCCTCGAGGCTTTGTTGGATGAGAAAATCAGCCCTGAAGAACCGGTCCTTGGAGAACTGCACCGCTCCATTCAGGAACAGGCAAATCAGCTCCCCTCCGAAAGTTCCGACGCGGATGCAACAGCGGTGGCGCCGGAAAGCAAAGCCGCCGCAGAGCCGGCGCCTGCAATCCATGTAACGGCACCCAAACCGGCGGGAGATATAGAGACTCCAGAAGATGCAAAACGCTTTCTAAAAGACGCTTTCGGCTCGCTGAAAAAAATTGCCGCTTTCACACGGAACCAGGATATGACCCGGCCGCTACCCTACCGATTGAGCCGTTTTATTACCTGGTGCGAGATAGACGCGCTGCCCCCGGCAGAAAACGGGAAGTCCCGCGTGCCGCCTCCACCCCGGCAACTCAGAGACCGGTTCCAGACTCTCAACGAGCAATCCGCGTGGAAAGAACTGGTGGCTCAGGCCGAGGGGAAAGTGGCGGAATTTCCTTTCTGGCTGGATCTGCACAGAATAAGCGAGGCGGCTCTTGCCGAATTGGGGCCGGATTATATCAAGGCCCGAAACGCGATAAAGTCGGAAGTCATCACTCTTCTGACGCGGTTGCCCGATTTGATGGAAATCGAGTTTTCAGATGAAACACCTTTTGCGGATGAATCGACCAGGAATTGGATTACCACGCAACTTTTGCCCAAGAAAGAGGCCGAACCTTCGGAAGTGATCACTTCCAAAGACGAAACAGACTTTTTGACGGGAGTGCGATCCAGAAGCCGCCAATTGCTGCACGATGGAGATCCCAAAGCCGCCTTGAGCATGGTCCAGGAAGCCAAACGTTCGGCTGCGACGGAGCGTCAAAAATTTTTAACGCAGCTGGAGCTTGCGAATCTCTGCCTGGAAACCGGTAATATTAAGGCAGCCCTCGCTCAACTCGAAATGCTCAACGATCAAATTACACGATTTTCGCTGGATAGCTGGGAGCCTCAACTGGCTTCGCAGGTGCTGCAGATTTACTGGCATACCATTAACAGAACTTTAAAAGCATCCAAACAGCCTGCGCCGGAATTATCGCAGCTTGCGGACTCGATTTTCGGCCGTCTTTGCAAGCTCGACGTGCTGGCGGGTTTGAATACAACAAAAGGAAACTGAAACAAAGGATCCTTGGAAAAAGTCCGATTGAGGTCAAATTAGAGGCCCTGCAGCGCAGGGTTCCATTAAGGAGAATATCATGGCAAAGCAATCGTCGGTGGCTCCGAAAGAGCGAGTCAATATTGTCTACAAACCCGCAACCGGTGACGCCAAAGAGGAGAAGGAACTGCCGTTGAAGTTGCTGATGTTGGGGGATTACACGCTGCGTGAAGAGGAGACCCTCATAGAGGATCGCAAGCCGGTCAGCATCGACAAGGATAATTTCGACGATGTAATGAAGAGTCAGGGGCTGAATCTTACGCTGGATATTCCGAACAAGCTGGCTGAAAAAAAGGAGGGTGAAGAAGAGCCGAGGCTGACCACAAAGCTCGAATTCAAAACGATGAAAGATTTCGATCCTGCCGCGATCGCCCGTCAGGTTCCGGAACTGAATCAACTCCTGGAGTTGAGAGCCGCACTGACCGCTTTAAAAGGACCTTTGGGCAACCTTCCGGCTTTCCGTAAAAAGATCGAGAGCATCATCAAAGATACCGAAGCCCGGGAAAAGCTGCTGCAGGAAATAGGCTCAAAGAAGGAGTAAGACAATGCGCATCGTATCCAAAGGACATCTTCACATCCTGAGAACAGTCAAGGAGGAAATATAATGGCCGAAGAAAGGGAAAAAACTCCTACACAGGCTGACCAAACGGAAGAAACGGAAGCTTCTCTTCTGGACACAATCCTCGAGGCAACCAAAATAAAACCATCGGATGAAGGCTATGGAACAACCAGGCAGGGAGTGGAGGCATTGCTTGGCGAACTGCTGACCCCAAAAAGAGAAGGGGTCAAGGTCCAGACGGGAGTAGTCAATGAAATGATCGCCGAAATCGATCGAAAACTGAGCAGCCAGCTGGATGCCGTTCTTCACGATTCGACCTTTCAGAAGCTTGAATCCGCCTGGACCGGCCTGAAGTTTGTCGTCGACAGAACCAATTTCCGGGAAAACATAAAGGTCGAACTACTCAATATCTCCAAGGATAATCTTCTGGAGGATTTCGAAGATGCACCGGAAATCATGAAGTCGGGCCTCTACAAGCAGGTTTATACCGCTGAATACGGACAGTTTGGAGGAGAACCCTACGGGGCGATGATTGCCAATTATGATTTTGGCCCGGGCCCCCAGGATGTCAAACTTCTCCAGTATGCCGCCAGCGTCGGGACCATGTCCCATGCCCCCTTTATCGCCGCCGCCTCCCCCAAATTTTTCGGAGATGAATCGTATCTGCAACTTCCAAATCTGAAAGATATCAAATCGATCATGGAAGGCCCCCAGTATACGAAGTGGAATTCTTTTCGTGAATCCGAAGACGCCCGCAGCGTCGGTCTGACGCTTCCCCGTTTCCTGTTGCGTCTTCCCTACAACGAGGAATCCAATCCTGTCAAGGCTTTCAATTACAACGAAACCGTAGATGAACATGACAGCTATCTATGGGGGAACACGGCGTTTGCCTTTGCTACGCGCCTGACTGAAAGTTTTGCGCAGTACCGCTGGTGCCCCAACATCATTGGACCTGCAAGCGGGGGGACGGTGGATGATCTGCCGGTCCATACATTCGAATCCATGGGGGCCGTGGAATCGAAAATACCGACAGAGGTGCTTATCTCGGAGCGTCGCGAATTCGAACTCGCGGAAGAAGGATTTATTTCACTGGCCATGAGGAAAGGGAGCGACAATGCATGCTTCTTCTCCGCCAACTCCTGCCAGAAGCCGAAGTACTTCGGACAGTCCAAGGAGGGGAAAGAGGCCGAAACCAACTATAAATTGGGCACCCAGCTGCCCTACATGTTTATCATGAACCGATTGGCGCATTACCTGAAGGTGCTTCAACGAGAGCAGATCGGAAGCTGGAAGGAGCGAAGCGACCTGGAAAGGGAGTTGAATCAGTGGATCCGCCAGTACGTGGCCGACCAGGATGTTGTCGAACCCGGGGTGCGGGGGCGAAGACCCTTGCGCAAGGCGGAAATCACCGTTAGCGATGTTGAAGGCGATCCCGGATGGTACAGGGTGGACATGAAAGTACGGCCTCACTTCAAGTATATGGGAGCCTTCTTCTCTCTTTCACTCGTCGGGAAATTGGACAAGGAGTAACCGTCTTTTCCTCGTCCGCAGAATCTGAGATTTTTTGATAGTTCGACTTACGCCCACTCTTGGGCTAATGAAACGTTGGATCCGTTAAAAAAGGAGGAACCATGCCATTACCAGCGCACCTCACAATGGAGGGAGCGAGCCAGGGCCGAATTGAAGGTTCTTGCGTTCAGGAAGGACGGGAAGGAACGATTATGGTTCAGGCCCTGAACCATGAAGTATCCATCCCCCGGGATGCCCAGACCGGTCTGGCGACCGGGAAAAGGGTTCACCACCCTCTGACTATATTAAAGGCACTTGACAGATCAACGCCCCTTCTCTACCAGGCTCTTACGAGCGGCGAGCACATGAATTTCGTTGAGATCAAATGGTATCGGATCGATGATATGGGAACGGAAGAACACTATTTTACGACCCGGCTCGAAGATGCCATCATCGTCTCCATCAAGCCGATCATAAATAACTGTCTTGATCCGGCATCTACGGATCTTCCCCATCTGGAAGAAATCTCATTCACATATCGAAAGGCGATCTGGCGATGGGAGCCTGATGGGATCGAAAGTGAAGACGACTGGCGGGCACCAAAATAATTGAATTGAAAAGCCATGCGATGCAAGACAACCCTGTTTGAGAGACTGGCCGACCCGGAAAAAAGTGCGAACCGCTCGATCCGTGAAGACACTCAGGAAATCGCCGATTCGGTTATGCGGCATCTCCAGAAGCTGCTCAACACGCGTCAGGGCCATGTGCCGATCAGGCCGGACTACGGAATGCCCGATTTTACGGACTGTGCCGAATCGCTTCCGGCTACTATGGATAAGGTGCGTCGGGCCATCAAGGATTCCATCGAAGCATTTGAACCCAGGCTCCACCGCGTTAAAATCACGCACCTTCCGTCCGACGACAGTCTCCAGCTTCATTTCGGCATCAGCGGGCAACTTACAACGGGGAAACAAAATGTTTCCACCTTTTTCAGCACCAGGGTTGCACCGACGGGCAGTGCTGAAGTCGACTCCCGTGCGGAAGTAACCGAATCTTAGGGAGGTATCACTAACAAGCCCGGCTAATATACCGGGATTATAATACACCTCCCGTCTAAATTGGCGTTTTGCCTCCCCGATACGAGATTGCCCGGACCGGGCAGTTTTATTGCAGGAAGAGAGACGCTGTTCCCGTCTGAAGCTTAGATTTTTGAGCTGCTTTCACCGGAGGTCATCGTTGAGTTTCAACAAGTACTACCAGGACGAAATTTCCTTCCTGCGCGAGATGGGGAAAGAGTTTGCACAGGCCCATCCCGAAGCTGCACATTTTCTGTCGGAAGGAGAAAGCGATCCCGACGTTGAAAGACTGCTGGAAGGATTTGCATTTCTGACGGGGCGGATCCGGCAGAAACTGGATGACGAGTTCCCGGAATTAACGCACTCCCTGATGAACCTGCTGTTTCCCCACTACCTGAGACCCATACCCCCGATTTCTCTTGTTGAATTTTCTCCAATCCGCGGGATGTTGAGACAATCGACCCGCATTCCGAAAGGAACAGAAGTCGCTTCCATTCCGGTAGACGGAACCGCCTGCCTGTTTCGCACCTGTTTCGACGTAGACATCCACCCCCTTAATATTGAAAGTGCGTTTCTACAAACACCGGTCGGCGGCAGGACGGAATTAATAATCAGACTTAAAGTGGAATCCGGCTTTTCGATCGCCGATTCAGAAATCAAGAAGCTGCGCTTTTTCCTGGTCGGAGAAAGCGGCAGACTCCTTTATTACCATCTCTGCCGCCGGGTTGGAAAAATCCGCTTGCGATCCGGTTCAAAAGGCAAGCCGTCCGACGATATCTTCCTGGACCCGGACTCGATACAGGCGGGAGGATTCTCTCGGGAGGAATCTCTGCTTCCCTACCCCAACACATCCTTTGACGGATATCGACTGCTTCAGGAATATTTTTCATTCCCGGAAAAATTTCTGTTCATCGACCTCTTGAATCTGGAATCCGTCAGAGACAGACTCGAACAGGATCGGCTGGAAATCGGATTCATTTTCTCGAACAGTCTCAATGGATCCGCCAAAGTATCCGGGGATAATCTGCGTCTTTTCTGTACTCCGGTTGTAAACCTGATACGGATGGAGTCTGAACCTGTTCAGGTCAATCATGAGAAAACGGAATACCGGATTCGACCTGCCGGAAATAATCTCAGGCATTACGAGATTTATTCCGTCGACAGTGCAACGGGCTGGATTCAGGGAACGAGTGAAAAGCGGGAATACCCGGCTTTCCACTCCTTCCGGAGCGGACAGTCAGGCCCCGGCCATGGAGAAATATTTTATGAAACCAGGATCCGGAACGCCGTAGTCGGTGACGGAACCGACATTTATGTTTCCTTTGTCAACAAGGAACAACTGACGGCCTTGCCTCCGACGGAAACCGTAACGTTCGGCCTGACCTGTACGAACAGGGTGCTTGCGGAGAAACTTCGAACGGGAGACATCCAGGTCGCAACCGACAGTTCTCCCGCTTTCGCCCGGTTCCAAAACATAATCCGTGTCACGCGCGGCATCCGGCCTCCGCTGGGAGGGGATCTGCCATGGCGCCTGCTCTCACATCTGGCGCTGAATTCCACTTCCCTTTCCAGTGTCTCGTCTTTCCGGGGCATTCTGGGACTCTACAATTTTCACTCTCTTGAAAACCAGCAATCCGCAAGGGTAAACCAGCTTCATCTTGAGAGTATCGTAGGCATCGAGAGCTCCCCGGAAGATCTTTTGTTCAAAGGGGTTCCCATACGCGGACTAACGACCCGGCTGGACCTGAAAGAAAGCCATTTCGACAGTGACGGGGATATGTTTCTCTTTGCATCGATCTTAAACGAATTCCTGGCCCTGTATGTCTCACTAAATTCGTTCAGCCGACTGACAGTCAACGGAGTCGAGAAAGGAGAAGCTTTCAAGTGGCCGGCGAGGATCGGACATCGCATCATCATTTAGCGGAGCTGCTGATCCCGAGAGCGCGGCGTTTTTCATTCTTTCAGCTTGTACGGCTGTTGGAGCAATGCTCGTCGGGATGCGCACGTGTTGGTTACGGGGGCCCGGCTTCCTCCGAAATCATACGATTCCGCCCGGACACTTCACTTGCCTTCCCGGCAACCGACATAGCCGAACTGGAACTGGCCGGAGAAACCGGAACGGAAACGGATCGTTATAGAATCACCACGACTTTTCTCGGCCTGTGCGGCTCCACATCTCCGCTGCCATCTTTTTATTCGGAAGAGATCCTCCAGAACGATGAAGAACAGAACAGAATACGTGACTTTCTCGACCTGTTCCATCATCGCCTGCTTTCGCTTTTTTACCGCTGCTGGTCGAAGTATCGGTATCATGTCCAATTCGAATACGGCGAAAAGGATCCGCTGACCCCGTGTCTGTATTCATTGATCGGTCTCGGCCCCCGTCCCTCATACGATGAAACCGGTATGCCGGAGCCTATGCGCCTGCTTCAGTTCGCCGGCCTCATCAACCAGCAGCCCCATTCCGCCACCGCTTTGGAATCGATTCTGAGCGGATATTTCAACAGTCTTCCCGTAGAGGTTGAACAGTGCACGGGCAGATGGGTCCGGATCAAAAAAGAGCAACTGGCGTCGCTGGGAGTGAAAAATTGCCGGCTGAACACGGACTGTTCCGTTGGCCGCCGCGTTTATGCCCGTACCGGCAACTTCCGAATCCGGATCGGACCGATCCACTATCAAAAATTTGTCGACTTCCTGCCCGATCGGGAGAACCACCGGACGCTGCGCGCAATTGCAAGTTTTTTCGCCACCGACCGCCTTGAGTTCGACATTTCCTTTCAGGTACTCCAGCCGCCCAGGTTGCAACTCCTTTCGAAGGAACCGGAGAATTCATGCAACAGGCTTGGATGGACCAGCTGGCTATTATCCGAACCGTCGGAAAAGGACAGGAAAGAAACGGTATTCTTTAACAGGGCTTCACTGGCCCACATTTCTTAAGAGGTTTCTTAACCCGCACCTCTCATGAGGATTCTACCGCAGCGGCAAAAAAGGCCTTTTATCCTTTTGCCGACGCAGCAGAAGCCTTGCAAACAATGCGGACCTGAAGCCGATGCGCAAGTCGGGAGTCCCTCGTGATTGAAGTTGATGCAAAACTGCTGCTGAACCGTTTGAACCATTTCTGTAAGCGCTCCCTCGAAGCCGCCGCCGGACAATGCGTTTCCCGCGCCCATTACGAAGTCGGAATCGAGCATTTCCTGCTGCAACTTCTGGATGAGACAAAGTCCGATATCTGCATGGCTCTGACCTACTTCGAGGTCGATCCCGCACGGGTTCGGAAAGCCCTGCAGAGGATTCTGGAGGGATTCCGTTCGGGGAATCCCGGGAAACCGGTATTTTCTCCCCTGGTTCTGGACTGCCTGCAGGATGCCTGGTTGATCGGATCGGTGGATCTCGGTTTGCCTTCAATTCGATCGGGAGTTTTACTGGTGGCCCTGGTGAACAACCTTCCCCGCTATTTAGGTGGCGGCGGTCTGGATCTTTTGGAAAAGATCCAAATTGACACTTTAAAGCGGGAATTTTTTGAAATCACGACCGGTTCTTTGGAGGAAATCAAAACTGCCGCTTCCGAACCCGGCGCTCCCTCAACGAAAGAAGGAGAAGCGGATTCGGCCCTGGCCAAATTCACGCTCGACTTCACGGAACGGGCGCGTCAGGGAGAAATCGACCCTGTTTTCGGACGGGATAGGGAAATCCGGCAGATGGTGGACATCCTCGCCCGGCGGAGAAAGAACAACCCTATTGTCGTAGGTGAAGCGGGTGTCGGGAAAACAGCCGTGGTCGAAGGATTGGCCTTGAAGATCGTCCAGGACGACGTTCCTGAAATACTCAGGGATGTTCGTCTGCTTAGCCTGGACCTAGGCTTGCTGCAGGCCGGAGCGGGAGTGAGAGGTGAATTTGAGAATCGCCTGAAAGCGGTCATCAGTGAAGTGAAAGCCTCGGCTATTCCAATAATACTGTTTATTGATGAAGCCCATACCCTGATCGGCGCCGGAGGCACCGCGGGAGGTGGAGACGCCGCAAACCTTTTGAAGCCGGCTCTTGCCAGGGGAGAGCTTCGCACCGTCGCGGCGACGACATGGTCTGAATATAAAAAATATTTCGAGAAAGACGCAGCCCTGGCCAGGCGGTTCCAACCGGTTGCCCTGGACGAGCCCTCGGAAGAGGACGCAACTGTAATACTCCGGGGTCTGCGCGAAAAATATGAAGAATCCCACCGGGTACATATTCTGGACGACGCCATAGTTGCCGCTGCCCGCCTGTCCAGCCGTTATATCTCCGGCCGCCAATTGCCGGACAAGGCAGTGGACCTTCTGGACACTGCCGCCGCCCGTGTGAAAATCGGGCTCAGCAGCCGGCCCGATATACTGGAGGACAGGCTGGAACGCGCCCGCATCCTGGAACGGGAACTTGGCGCCCTGGAACGGGACGCACAGGCCGGAGCTAAAATTGACAAGGACCGCTTACGGCAGCTTAAAAAGGAAATCGCAGACGAAAAGAAAGCATTCGAGCAGTTGGAAGCCCGCTGGAAAAAAGAAAATGAGGCGGCTGTGCAACTCATTGAGTTACGCAAACAGAGTTCCGGCGCAAAGGCCGGCGCTGAAACGACACAATTGAAAAAACGGCTGAAACAGGCGGAAAAACAGCTTACCGAAGCGCAGGAAGGCGATCCACTGATCAGTCTTGAAGTCAATCCGGACGTTATCGCTAAAGTAGTCGCAGACTGGACAGGAATCCCGGTCGGCAACATGGTCAAGGATGAAGCAAACCTGGTCCTCAAGCTCGACGAGCAGCTGGGAAAGCGGATCAAAGGACAGGATCATGCTCTGGAGATGCTTGCCAGGGGGATTCGGGCTTCCAAAGCAGGCATTTCCAATCCCGACACCCCCATCGGCGTCTTCCTTTTTGTGGGACCCAGCGGTGTCGGGAAGACGGAAACAGCCCTGAGCCTGGCGGAGACGCTCTTCGGTGGAGAGCGTTTCATGACCACCATAAATATGTCCGAGTTCCAGGAGAAACACACGGTCTCGCGCCTGATCGGATCGCCTCCCGGTTATGTCGGGTTCGGAGAGGGCGGAGTGCTGACGGAAGCCGTACGCCAGAGGCCCTATTCCGTGGTTCTGCTCGACGAGGTTGAAAAGGCGGATCCCGAGGTCATGAACCTCTTTTATCAGACATTCGACAAGGGGATGCTGGCTGATGGAGAGGGACGGGTGATTGACTTCAAAAACACCGTCATTATCATGACCAGCAACCTGGCCTCCGACATCATTACGTCGATACCACCGGACCAGCCCAGGCCTTCCGTTGAAGACCTGAACGCGGCGATCCGGCCGGTCCTCAGCAATCACTTCAAGCCCGCCCTCCTGGCCAGGATGACCATCGTACCGTTCTATCCCATCGATGCAGAGTCCATGAAAGGGATAGTCCGCTTGAAGCTGAGTCATTTAGGCCGTCGTTTGCAGGACAATCACAGCATTATCCTGACGTATCCGGACAACGTCGTGGATCAGATTGCCGAGCGCTGCACCGAGGTCGAAACCGGCGCCCGCAATATTGACCACATAATGCAGGGAAATCTGCTTCCCCTTATTTCGAGCGAGATTATACAAAAAATGGCGGATGGAAAGCTGTCTGAAAAACTGGAGATACAGATAAACGGCAGCGGTGATTTCGAACTCCGGTTCTCA
This sequence comes from uncultured Acidobacteriota bacterium, assembly GCA_964586015.1. Taxonomy (GTDB): domain Bacteria; phylum Acidobacteriota; class UBA6911; order UBA6911; family UBA6911; genus UBA6911. Next base: position 11,240 of record CAZPHK010000083.1, read on the forward strand.
TAAGGAATTCCGGCGGACATTAGATCGGCAGGAAATCGACATTAGCCCTTTATCCTCCGATCCGGGATACACATCAGACAAAAGTCGACGGATAAGATATTTCGACGAGGATAGAAACGGCCGGTTCTCCGGGATCAGTCGGAATCCATAATGGAGGTCTACGATGCTTTTCAAAGAAAGAAAAGAATTCACCTTTACTTCGAAGGCGCTTCCGGAAGACACTTTTTCGGTCGTGAAGTTCAGCGGAGTTGAAGCGATATCCCGACTCTTCGAATTCGACATCACCCTGGCTTCTGAAGATCCTGAGATCGACCTGAAGGCAGTGATCCAAAATCCTGCCACATTGACCATCGTGCACGGAGACGAAGAGCTGCATTTCCATGGGGTCCTTTCCCGGTTCGAACAGCTCCACGAAGTCAAGCAGCATGTTTTCTACCGTGCCGTCCTGGTACCCAAGCTCTGGAATGCAGGCCTTTACCGCGAAAATCAGATCTTCCTGGACAAGAAAGTCCCTGAAATCATCGAAGAAATATTGAAACAGGCGGGGATGGCCGGTCCGGATTACGAACTGAAGCTCACAAGGGACTATCAGGCCTGGGAGTATATCTGCCAGTACAGTGAAAACAATCTCGATTTTGTTTCCCGCTGGATGGAACGGGAGGGTATCTACTACTTTTTCGAGCAGACGGACCAGGGCGCCAAAATGATCATTTCCGACAACCTCTCTATCCATAAGGACATCAGGGGTGAAACAAGCGTCCCATACTCTCCGCCATCCGGTCTGATTGCTTCGGAGGAGGAAATTATAAAAGAGTTCGTCTGCCGTCAGAAGATGCTTCCCGCAAAGGTGATCCTAAAGGACTACAACTATCGAAATCCCGGCCTGGAAATAAAGGCGGAGGCTGTGGTCGATCCCGACGGACGTGGAGAAGTCTGCATTTATGGAGAGCATTTCAAAGATCCCGGCCAGGGAAATGAACTGGCGAAAATCAGGGCCGAGGAGCTCCTCTGCAGGGAGAAAGAGTCCCATGGAGAAGCAACGGCCCCGGCCTTCTGTCCAGGCTTTACTTTCGAGCTGACCGGGCACTATCGAAGCGAATACAACCGGAAATACCTCATTATTGAAGTCATGCACGAAGGCAGCCGTTCGGAGGATCTTCTGTCCGGACTGGGCGAAAAACCGGCGGAAACGGAAGAAAGGCCTGCATATGCCAACCGATTCGTTTGCATCCCGGCCGATCTTCAGTTCCGTCCTGAGCGCACAACCGTAAAACCGAAATTCTTCGGCACGATGAACGCCAGGGTGGATGCCGCGGGCGACGGACAGTTCGCCGAACTGGACGAACAGGGACGCTACAAGGTAATACTTCCCTTCGATCTGAGCGGCAGAAAGGACGCGAAGGCTTCCCGTTTCATCCGAATGGCCCAGCCCTATTCCGGTTTTACGGCAACGGATGGCCCCAAGGAGCCTTCCGGAATGCACTTCCCACTGCACAAAGGAGCCGAAGTTCTTCTAACTTTCATTGACGGCGACCCGGATCGTCCCATCATCTCGAATTCCATTCCCAACCCGGAAACCGTCAGCCCCGTTACAAACGAAAATCAGACCAAGAGCATTATCCGCGACAACTACGGCAACGAACTCATTTTCGATTCCACTTCAGGCGACGAACATATCTCTTTGTACAGCCCGCATCACCGGTCGGGAATCCAGCTCGGAAAATCTTTTCTTATTGAGTCCAAGTCCGACGGCGGCGAATTGACATCAGGTTCGAAAATAGAGGTGTTCGGCGGAGCAAAAAGTGAAACCGTTATAGGAAGCAAATACGAAATGTTTTTCGGTTTTGATTCCACCTTCAAGCTCTCAGCGGACATGGAAATGACATTAGGTTCCAGCGTAAAAATGAGATTCGGCCCTGAATATGAAATGTCCTACTTCAATAAAGTCAATCAATCGGAAAAGGACATGCTGCAGATTGCTGAAAGCGACCTCATTCTTGAATCCGAAGGCAAACAGTCGAAAGGTGGATTAGGCAAGCTGTTCCTCACAGCAGGAAAAAAACGCGAGTCCATTGTTGAAATGAGTGAAAAAGGTGTTCGATTAAGTACTGGGGAAGGATCTTTCCGCAGTGATAAGCCCGTGCGGGAAAACATGGAGAACACGATGATAAGTGTAGCGACTGTTGCCGCCCTATACCACTTCGCAAATTCTCTCGCTGCCATCGGCAACTATACGACAAGTGCGTTCGTTAAAGAATGGAAAGCCTTTGGTGCAAACATCATAGGGACTGAACTGGCCGTAACTGATAATTCGATGGCAGCGATTGCCAGTTCGATTGTCAACATTCTCGCTTTGATACTGTATAAAAAACAGGTGAATCCGGACAGAATCAAGAAAAAAATAGAGGGCACAAAGAAAGTCGGAGCCAAGATTGAATTGAATAAGAACGGGGATATCAATATCTGGAGCAAAGATAGGTTTATAGAAATCGAATGCTCGGAAGAAATGTTTCTCCGTTCCCGTAATGGAGACATTAAGTTATGTGCCCAAAAGGGAAATATTAAAGCTATGAGCAACATAACACACAGGTTCTTTAAAGTTATTGGCTGATTCCATGTGATACAAAATATGAACATAACAAACGATACAGCATTTCATACTGCCCCGCTTGCGGGAAGACTGAATTTTCCAGGGCACACGCTTACGATTATAGTTAAGGGCACGTTTGAAATTTCTTCCGGAGCCAAGGCCTTCACGGCCGAAGAACAGCTGTATCCTACCGGGGACGAGTTCTACCCGGACGACGCCCAAAGCCAGGGAAGTCTTTACTATGAATCGGACTTCGTTTTTTTCAAACCACGGGCGGACCTTCTGCTTGTCGGCACCTGCCACGTACCGGGCGGCAACCCTGTGAGGATGTGCCCGGTGACTTTTCAGGTCGGCGAACATAATAGACAACTCAGCGTTTTCGGCAATCGTCAATGGAAAAAGCACTGGCTGAAATGGAGGGCCACCGATCCGGAAACTTTCGCTGAAATGCAGATTCGTTACGAAAACAGTTTCGGGGGTGAAAAAAACAAGAAGAATCCTGTGGGCAAGGGCAAAAGTTCGGTTAAGGATCATCAGGGCAACCAGACCTGGATGCTGCCGAACATCGAAGATCCTCTGCATCCGATTGAGTCTCAGAAGAGCAGCCCGGAACCGGCCGGTTTTGGTCCATTGGGCCGGATGTGGCAGACCCGGTTCGCGAAAACAGGAACCTACACGGATAGGTACAAAGAAACCCGCTGGCCCTGGTTCCCCGAGGATTTCGACCTGGGCCATTTCAACGCAGCGCCTTCGGAAATGCAGGTTGAGGGCTACCTCCGGGGTGACGAGAAACTCTACTTTGAAAACCTGCATTCAGAGCACTCTCAATATCATTCACAGCTTCCCGGCATCAGGGTACGGTGTTTTTTGAACAAACGCGCCGAATCCGGAGAGTCTGAGGTGAACTTCGAGGAAGTCACCATGAATCTGGACACCCTGTGGGTGGACATGGAAGCCGAAAAGCTGGTGCTTGTCTGGCGCGGCTGGACGCAGGTCATCTCGGAAGAATACGAAGAGGTTCAGGATCTGTTCATTCTGTCCGAGCTTCTGGAGCAGGAATCCGCTTCACTGGAAGAATGTCGTCGGCTGTTCCTGGACAAGCAGGCCGAAGAAGAGAAGGCCTGGGCCGTGGAACCCGAAGAGCCGGCCGAAAATCAGGAAGGGGTTCCTGAACCGGAATCTCGGGTTCAGGATAAACCGGCTATCGACCCGGCTTATCTGCAGGTCCAGGTCAACGCGATTCTGGCACAAATGGGAGTCAAACAGGAAAGCTTAACGCCAGAAGCCAGAGAGAAGCAATCCGAGCTCATCAGAAGGATAACCGAAACCGATTCGGCAACGGTCGCTGAGATGGAGCAAAAGGAACTCAACAATCGTATCCGCGGTGCATTTGCCCGACTCAACCTGGACCCGGACCATCCTCCGCCGCTCAGTGCCAAAGCCAAAGCCGAGCAGCTCCGATTCATGAGAGAACTGGGACTTAAACCTGCCGACATTGCCGAAAATCAGGAGCTCGGCAAAATCGTGGCCCTGATGGGAGTCGCTCTGCCTAAAATGGGACTGGATCCGGAAAACCTCGATCCTATGATTGAACAGGCCCGAAAACAGCGAAAAGAGAATAAATGGCGACTCGACACGGAAGAGGAAGAATCTACTGAACCCAGGGAGGAGAAAGCACGAACCCTGACGCGCGAGGAAGTGCAGGAAAAAGCCGCAAGGGGCGAATCCTTTGCCGGGGAAAACCTGCAGGGTCTGGATCTTACGGGATTGGAATTGAAGGGGCTTGATTTCTCGGAAGCAAACGTGACCGGGTCCTCACTCATCAATACCAACCTCCAGTCCTGCATACTTACCGGAGTTGACCTTTCCGGCTCAGATCTTACGGGCGCTGACCTCACCGGTGCAAACCTGGCGGGATCGGATCTTACAAAGGCCAAATTAGAGAAAGCCCTATTGAAAGATGCGGATTTTACCGCCGGGATTCTTACTGAAGCGGATATGACAGAGGCTGTACTTACCGATGCCGTTTTTGAAAAGGCCCATATGGCGGGTGCCGTCCTGGACCGGGTCAATGCCCGGAACGCCAATTTTCCCGAGGCGGATCTGACAGAAAGCAGCTTCCGGAAAAGCTCCTGCCCAGGCGCCGATTTTTCCAAGGCAATCCTGGATAAAGCGGTTTTTCAGGGGGCCGATCTCCAGGAGGCATTCTTTGAAGGAGCAGTCGGTCGAAAGATCAACATGGCCGAGGCGAACCTGGCCGGCCTGAAGGCTTCCGATGGTTGCACCTTCACCGGCGGCATCTTCTGGAATGCCTCAGCCCCCGGTTCCATCTGGGAGAGTTCCGACCTGACTGGAAGCGATTTTCGCGGCGCCCGGATGGAAGGCGCGATTTTCACGGCCGCCTGCCTGAAACAGGCCGACCTGTCCTTCACCAGCATGAAGTTCGGCAGCCTCAATAAGGCCAACCTGCAACAAGCCCGCTTGATCCAAATGAATCTCTTTCAGGGGAGTCTTGAAAAAGCCGATCTTACCGGTGCAGATCTCAGCGGCTCAAATATGTACGGCGTCGAGTTCCTGGATGCGAATGTAGAAAATATCAGAACAGAAGGTACCAATTTCAAAATGTCAAAACTCCAGGAAATACTGAAACAGGAATAAATGATGATCGATTTCGAAAATCTCGACTTCAGCAAGATCGACCTCATACAACTTGCCGAGGAGTTCAAAAATCTTGGCAAAACACTGTTGAGCGCTGAGGAAGTCCTCCGGAAAGTTCAGGCCGGAGAGTCGATGGCGGGAACGCAACTCTGGAACCTGGATCTATCGAGCGCCGATCTGCGTGGAGCGAATTTCGAGCATGCGAAATTTATCAAAACCAGGCTCCTGGGCGCGAATCTCGAGGGCGCCAGGCTTTCAGGCGCTATATTCAATGAAGCGGACCTGGGACAGGCCAAACTCTCCGGCGCCGACCTCTCGAAGGTGCAGATGATAAACACCAGCTGCGAGAAAACCGTGTTCCGCAACGCCAATCTGTCCGACATGACTGCAGGAATCGAGCGGATGCTGTTGAAGAATCCCAGAGATTTTAAGCCGTCACAAAAAGTACTGGAACTGGCGGGGCAGGATCTTTCCAATATCGATTTCGAATCGCTCGATCTCGATCTCAAGGATCTGGGGATTGCGGAAAGCGATTTCAATCCCGGCAGATGTATCATGATCGGGGCGGACTTTACTGAAGCCGACCTAAAAGAATCCAGCTTTGACCAAGTATCACTGGATGAAGCAGGTTTCTGCAGATCCAATCTGGAAGGGGCCAATTTTTCGAGCTGCTCCCTGAAGGACGCCAGGCTCGAAGGGGTGAAAATCGACAAAACAGAGTTTTCGAATACGGACCTTTCTTCCGCATCCGGTCTGCCCGGGAATCTTCCCGGATGCGTTTTTTCCAATTCCAACATTATGCGAAGGGATTTCGCAAAGTCAAACCTGACGGGGACCAGGTTTCATGGGATCGATCTCTCGGAAAGCGATTTCACGGGAGCGGATTTGAATGATGCCGAATTTTCCGAAGCCGGGCTTGCAAAGGCCCGTTTCAAGGAGGCAAATTTAAAAGGATCTTCATTCGCCGGTTCCGAAATGGCCGAAGCTGATTTTTCAGATCAGGACCTCAGGGAAACTGTCTTCACCGAATGCGTACTGAAAGGCGCCCTTTTTCGGAAGGCGATGCTCGATGGAATCCATTTGCAGCAGTGCAACCTGGAAAACGTCGACTTCAGCAGCATAAACCTGTCTGCGACGGATTTCGCCGGTGGGCGGCTCAAAGGAGCTAAATTCGCCGGATGCGATCTGAGCGAGGCGGATTTCAACCAGGCTGATGTCCAGGAGGCCGATTTCCGGGACGCAAAGCTCGACAGTACAATCTTCTCTGAAGCAGACCTCAGTAAAGCGAACTTCAACGGCGCTTCTCTCTACTACTGTGAAATGTCGGGCAGCAAACTGGAAGGAACGAACTTCAGCAGCGCTCTTATAGAAAACACTGATTTGGAGAACGTCGATTTCACCAAAACACAGGTGGAGCACTCAACCTTAAAACTCTGCAATCTGTCCAAAACACGATGGGCAGGCATGGATCTTTCAGACTGTGATTTTACCGATTCCGATTTCAATGAGTCCGACCTGAAGGGATCCAACCTGAAAGGATCTGTTTTGAAGCAGGTCAATTTCATGAAAACCGATCTGAAAAACGCAGACATCAGCGAAGCCCGTGGCGAGGCAATCTGTTTTATCGGCGCGCAGATGCAGGGAGTAAAAGCCATGAAAGCCGATTTGCGCTGCTCCAACTTTGAAAACGCAGGTCTTGGAGGCGGCGATTTTTCTCAAGCCCGCCTGGACCGTTGCATATTCAGACAAGCCGACTGTGAAAAAGCTCGTTTCGTCGATGCATCCATCCCCTATGCGGATTTCTCTCATGCCATTCTGCGAAGAGCCGATTTTTCCGGAGCGAACCTGCTGCAGTGCTCTCTGCACCGCGTCGACGATCAGAATACCGCTTGGGAGAACTCCAACAGAACAAATGTAAAAACAACCGATTCGGATCTCAAGGAAGCTGAGGACTGGTCGCCTCCACCTTTCGAGATTCCGATTGAGAGGACATAAAGCCATGAACAGCATAGCGACAACTTTGCCCCTATTATCTGAAAAGTCCTGCTTCGATCCCGCATGCGTCGTTGAAAACGAACGGGATGATGGAACAGTCCGTGTGCGTTTGGATAAACCGGGGCCTGTGTCCATAATATCGGCACATGTTGCCCTTCCCCGCAATGCACCGCTGAGTGCAGGTGACAGGGTACTCATCGCCGGAGATCCCTCGAGGGGGCTATATGCCATCGGCCGGATCGGGCCATTCCGGCCGGAGCCGAATTCTAGGAACGTGCTCATAGCAGACAACGGCGCTTGCGCCACTCTGGTGGAATCGGATAAGGAACCGTACGTGCTTCAGGTCTACTCGCCGCGAGAAGAGCTGATCTTCGAATACGATCCCGCAGGTGAAAAGGCCCGCGTCAATATTTCCCGGGGATCCCTTGAACTCAGAACAGAGGACGGAAATATTGAACTCTGCTCGGCACAAGACGTCCGGATCGGCGGCCGTACTATTGAGATGAACAGCAGGCAATTGAACATAAAAGCGGAGTCCGCCCGATGGATCGTGCAACGGTTGGAAACCCTGGCGGAAACCCTGGTGGAGAAGGCCCGGAATGCATACCGGACCGTCGAGCAGCTGGCGCAGCTCCGAACCGGCAGATTGCGTACACTTGTGGATCAGACCTTCCAGCTCAAAAGCCGCAAAGCATTTTTAAAATCGGAAGAGGACTTCAAAATCAAGGGCGAAAAGATCCATCTGGGTTAATTGCAAGAAAGGAATTGTGACATGTTTCCAGCATCCACCAACGGCGGCGGCAACTGCATGGCCGTGCCTGACGTATGTAAAGTACCGGCGCCTCCGGCACCCCCTATCCCGACCCCGTTTCCAAATACCGCAATGTTGAATCAGGCGACAAATGCATCCATGAAGGTCAAGATCTGCGGCAAGCAAACCATCACCATCAAATCAAAGATACCCAAAACAATGGGGGACGAAGCAGGTGTCGCCGGAGGCCTCGTCTCCGGAATGAACATGGGACCCGCTTCCTTCACGAAAGGAAGCACAAAGGTAAAGGTGGAGGGTTCTCCTGCGGTATCCCTTACATCCATGACAGCGCATAACGGTACCAACGCCAACATCCCCGCTGGAACCGTGGTTGCCCCCAGTCAGGTAAAAGTGCTTATCGGTTTATAATTCTGAATTGGCGAATGACTATTTGCTGAAGACAGCCCCGTTCCCTATGGCTGTATTCCTCATTTCACCCACCATAGGCTTATAAAAAAATACGTCGAATTCATTTTTCCTGATCCATCCCGGAGCCGGTTTTCACATTACCCGTGTGAAAGGAGATCGAATATGAAAACCGACGCAAAACTGCATGTTCGTGAGAACCGCGGCCTGCTGGCTATTCCCGAAAAGAAAGCCCTTAACTGGCTGGCCGGCCGTATGCCTCAATGGATTAACTCCGACCACCTCACTCTTCTCG
>CAZPHK010000084.1:0-2892 GCA_964586015.1 uncultured Acidobacteriota bacterium
GTCAGCCCGAAACGTGCAACGACGCTTTTTTCTTTTAACGTTCAACGTGCAACCTGCAACCTGCAACGACGCTTTAATATCTTTTAGGTTCGCCCCTACATGACTGCCGACAGCGGAGTGTCGGGGGTCACTTATTGGACACTTTCTTCTGGCGCTCCTGATATCTTGTTTTATAATTAGACTTTCTATTTATTTGCACGGATTTCCCGGCAATTTTTACTTGATATCGTCTATGATCTGCCCAACAGCCGTATTGCCCGATTTTGTTTCCCATGCCGATTTGACATTTATTCTGTTTGCCTGCGTCCTGGGGCTTGCCACGGCCGTTACTCCCCGTAAGCGCAATAAATCCAGGGAAACCCAATCCATCAGAAAAATCTCGTCCATGATCAACCGGTCTCTGGATCTCGATACGATCCTGGGCGCCGCTCTTGATGAAATAATCGATTCATTGAGAATGGACGCAGGTTTTTTCTGTCTTCATCCCTCAAACGGGTCCTCTCCGGTTCACTTCTCCCGGGGGTTCAGTAAAAAAGCCGCTGCGGTTCTTGAAGAGATCAGGGACGAAGATTACGCCTCTCATCCACTGCCGTTCATTTCCGGGGACATGTCGAAATGGGGAGACAGCGCCCTTGCGGAAACGTTGCGCCAGGAAGGCATGCGGTTTTTTGCAGTATTTCCCGTCATGTCCGGAAATCAGGTTCTGGGAAGATTAAAGTTGGCATCCAGGAGCGCAAATCCCCTGTCCCCGGCTCATGAGGAATTTACAAACGCTTTCTGCGAAATTCTGGGAATTGCAATCGTCCACACAAAGCTCCGGGAACAATCCAGCAAACTTTCCGAGGATCTTGTCGCTTTACAGGAAGTCAATAAGATCATATCCCAGAGTTTCGACCTGGAGGATATCATTCGCAGAATCGTGGTCGAGGGCAAGCGACTGGCCAAAACAAGCCAGTGCCACCTCTTTTTACTGGACGATACCGGGCAAAGCCTTATAGGCTCCGCTTCTACCCAGACAGAGAACTTTGACATCCGGAAGGTCGGGATTAAACTCTCAGAACCCTCGACACCCGTAACCGCCCTGCTGGAAAAGCGGGCTATCGCTTTGGAGGATATTTCCCTCGAAGAGCGCGCCAACAGCGAACGGATGGGATCTCTCGGCTGGCATGCGGCTGTATTCGCGCCGCTGCTTACGAAACAACAGGCGATGGGCGTCCTCGTATGCAGCGATGATTCCAGCGACCGCAGGTTCACGCACGAAGAAATTCTGCGCGCCGAAGCCCTGGCGCACCAGGCGGCCATCGCCCTGGAGAGCGCTCGTCTGTTCCAGGTTGTTTCACGCAGCCAGAAGGAATGGGAAACCACATTCGATGCCATGCAGGACTGCGTATCGGTGCACGACACCAGCGGCAAGGTTATCCGGGCGAATGTCGCCCTGGCGCGAAGGCTCAATACGATCCCTCAAAAAATCATAGGGCGCTACTGCTCCGAACTTTACAGCGAGGAAAGCCCCGATCATTCCCGGTGCAGACATACCCTTCCCCCCGAATCGGATGCTCTGATCGTGGAAGAGGTCAATCTGCCGAAAATGGGGGGAGCGTTTCAATTATCGGTCAGCCCCTGGTATGACAAAAACAACCGCCTGGCGGGTTCGATCCATGTGGCGAAGGACATCAGCAACGAGAAGCTGCTGCAACAACAGCTCATTCAGTCCGAAAAGCTTTCCGCCATCGGCGAACTCATATCCGGCATCGCGCATGAATTGAACAATCCTCTGACCGGAGTTATGGGGTACTCCCAGCTTCTTCAGCTGCGGGAAGACCTGGACAGCCGGGCGAAGGAGAACCTGCATAAAATCAACAACCTGGCTTTGCGGTGCCAGAAAATCGTCCAGAATCTTCTTTCCTTCGCCCGAAAGCAGAAACCGGAAAGAACCCTGACCGATGTAAACGACATTCTGGAAAAAACTGTGGAATTGAGAAGTTATGAATTCCAGGTCAATAATATCGAGATTCGCCGTGAGCTGAACCGTCGTATACCGAGAACGATCGCCGATTCCCACCAGCTTCAACAGGTATTCCTGAACATACTGACGAATGCGGAACAGGCGATGCTGGAAGCCAACGGCAGAGGGCAACTGACGATCCGAACCTATACCGACGACCCCGAATCGCATGTTATCATTGAAATCAAAGACGACGGGCCGGGGATACCGGAAAACCACCTGAACAGGATATTCGATCCCTTCTTCACGACGAAAGAGGTCGGGAAAGGAACCGGGCTGGGTCTCAGCCTTTCCTACGGAATGATCAAGGAACACGGAGGCAACATCTACGTTCGAAGCCGTCTGAACGAAGGTTCCACTTTCTTTGTGGAACTTCCGATTATAACGAGCCTCCAGGATGATGCCGACGTATCCCAGGCAACTCCGGAACCGACGACGGAGTTCGAGGAGCTGTTAAAAAAGAAGCGCATACTCGTTGTAGACGACGAAAAATATATACTGGAATTCTTCGTTGATGTGTTCCAGTCGCTTCCCCTTCCCATCGACACGGCAAACAACGGACAAATGGCGCTCGAGAAAATGGAGAATCTTCAATACGACGTCGTCATAACCGATTACAGAATGCCCCAGATGAACGGCAAAGAATTATTTAACTGGATAAAAGAGCACCGGCCCGAGCTGGCCAACCGTATTGTTTTCGTAACGGGCGATACGGTAAGCAATGAAACCCGTTCGTTTTTTGAAGAGAATCTCTGCCGGTTTCTTGCCAAACCTTTCAAAATCGAAGAAGTCAAGGAAGTCATCCGCCAGATTATTGAAGCCAACTCCTGACTACCTGCGAACACAAGGTTCGCCTAACGAGCAGGGTCGCCGCTGGATACTCAGTG
>CAZPHK010000084.1:2992-19852 GCA_964586015.1 uncultured Acidobacteriota bacterium
ATCGATCAGCGATATCACCGGGTTAAAGCAAGGAAGGGCGAACACAAGGTTCGCCTAACGAGCAGGGTCGCCGCTGGATACTCAGTGATCGATCAGCGATATCACCGGGTTAAAGCAAGGAAGGGCGAACACAAGGTTCGCCCCTACATAAATTCTTTAAACTTCGAAACCGGAGGTCTGCTCCGGGCTGAGCACCTCGTTCGCCGATCCGGTTCGATACCCCTCGAGATCGAGGGTAATAAACTTGTATCCGAGCTTTTTAAAACGCATTGCCAGAGTCCGGGCAACCGTAGCGTCCAGGGCCCTTTTCAGATCGTCCGGACCGAACTCCAGCCGTACGAGACTGTCGTGGTGCCGCACCCGGAACACCCGGAAACCTGCTTCCCTGAGAAATTCCTCTCCTTCATCCACCATCCGGAGCTTTTCTTCCGTGATCGTCACACCGTAAGGAAAGCGGGAGGCAAGACAGGCCGACGCCGGCAGGTCCGCCGTCGGAAGGTGCGCCCTCCTTGAGAGTTCCCGGATGTCCGCCTTCGTCAGTCCAGCCTCCATAAGGGGGCTTCGTACCCGATGCTCTTCACCCGCCTTCCGCCCCGGCCTGAAATCCCCCAGGTCGTCCGCATTGAAGCCATCGAGGATCGTTGCTGATTGGTACTCTTCCGCAATCGTCCCGAGCCTGTTGAAAAGTTCGTTTTTACAGTAATAACATCGGTTTGCGGGATTGGCTTTATATTCCTCAAGCTCCAGTTCATGAGACCGGATCTTTCTGAAAGGTATTCCAACCTGTTTAATGATCCGGTCCGCCATCCGGTACTGATGCGATGGAACGGAGGCGCTTCCCGCCATAACGGCCAGAGCCCGATCACCCAGCACTTCATACGCTTTGCAGACAAGGTAGGAGCTGTCCACTCCACCGCTGAAAGCGATGACGGCGGGCGCCATGCCTTTCAGCAGTTCTTCCAGTTTCCTTTCTTTGTCCTTCAAATCCATGTTCTTCTTTCTCGAGACAAGATGCCGGGATTCAAGATATTGATCCGCTTCTGCTCCTGCGTCATCCCCTAATGCCTTCCGGCGAAAAAACCTCTTATTTCAGGATAGTTCTGAAAACAGGAAACGCCAAACAGTTTCCAGGGATGGCTGTCGGGAAGGCGAACCGGAGCCGCGACTTGAGGCACAGCCTATTGTTAAGCCGGATTAATACGGGCTTCCTTTTCCGACGGCATTTCAGGGGGAAACACGGCAACGCGGAAAGAGCCGGAACAGTCAACCTCAGACAAGGAGATGGAATGAAGCGAATCGCCTGTAAATGGCACTCCTCGACAACGGTTCCGACAAAACCGGAGAAGCCCCCTTCTATATCAGGGCGTCAACGATCCTCGTCGTATTCATCATCGTAGGTGTCTTCGTCGTCCCAGTCGTCCTCGTCATCATCGAAGGAGAATTCATCGTCGTCGTCATCGTCGTCGTCATCATCGTCAATGATTGCCAGATCGAATTCCACGGGATCGATGTTAATCACCTCGAGTTCAACGCCACACTCGGGACATGAAATAATTTCGCCGATATCTTCGAATTCCTCGTCGATAAGGGCTTCGCATTCCGGGCAGTAGCTCACAGTCAACCTCCAGTAAAAACATACCGAAAAACCGCGATGAACAATTATTAGCACCGAGGAAATTACAGGTCAATTCAATTTGTATGAATATCCCTTCCTGGTGACATTAATACAATTGTGCTAACATTTTCAAAGGAAATACTAGACATCTACAGGAGCCGAATCGTCCGTCATGAACAAAAACTGTATTTTAAAAATCGTTCTTCTCGCAGCGTGCATTCTTGCAGTATCCGCGCCTCAACCTTTCAGCCTGGCGGAGCCGTCCTCGGATACAACCGGCTTCATGCGCCCGTCTTCCGGCATTGCGAAGCAGCACCTCCAAAGCAAAACCGGCGCCGGCGATACCGAAGCGCAACAGGACCGGGATTCTCCCATGGGGCGGGCCTCCATTTCGGTTTCCACGGATCTGGTAACGATGCAGGTGCTGGTAACGGACTCAAAAGGCAATGTCATAACCGGCTTGAAACCGGAAAACTTCACCGTTTACGAAGACAAGGTAAAACAGGAAATAACGCATTTCGAGCCCATTGAAGCCAACATTACCACGGTTCTGCTGGTGGAGTACCGCAAGTACGGGTACTACTCTATCGACAATATTTTCATTCAGCAGATCTACAATATCGCGGAATACTTCGCCCACAATATGCGCCGGGGTGACTGGGTGGGCGTCGTAGGGTACGATATAAAGCCGATTATCCTCTCCGATTTTACTCAGGACAAGATGGAGCTTCTCAATGCGATGCGGGCCATCGCCTACCCTGCAATGAGCGAACACAATCTGTTTGACGCTCTCATGGACACATTCGACCGCACCCAGGAAATCGAGGGCAAAGTATCCATTCTGCTGTTGAGCACCGGGTTGAACAGCTTCAGCAAACACACCTACGAAGAGGTGCTGGACAGATGCAAGGAGGCCCATGCAACCGTCTATGCCATCAGCCTGGGACAGTATTTTCGAGCCATACTGGGCGAAGACCAGGCGGCCCAGTATATGACGGCCGATCCGTTCGGCGGGTCCTCGATAGATCTTGCCATGGCCGACAACCGTCTCAGGTATTTTGCGGAATATACCGGCGGCAATGCCTATTTTCCCCGCTTCGATTCCGAAATTCCCGGCATCATCAACAACATCTCCGCTCTTCTGAGAAGCCAGTACAGCATCGGATACGTTTCCACCAACACGAAAAAAGACGGCAAATTCCGGAAGATACAGGTGGAAGTCAATGCGAAGGTTATGGTCGACGGGAAAGAGGCCAAACTGAAGGTTAAAACCCGCAAAGGCTATAAAGCAGCCGAACTTTAACCCGCATTTCTCACGGGGGTTGGCCCGAAGTCAAATAATCCGCGACATCCGGTAGGCATCCGCATTCCCGTTATAGTATCCGGGCAAAATTTCGACGAAGCGGTAATGCATTTTCTTATACAGGCGTTGCGCTGCAAGATTTTCCGTTCCGACTTCCAGGAGAACTTCGTGGATTTTATTCCTTTCGAGAATACGATGAAAATCCTCCATCAACGAAAACCCGATCCCGCACCGTCGTTTCGCGGGAACAACATCCAGAGTAAAGATGTGCCCATTGCGGCCGTTCTCCATCCTTCCCAGAATGAATCCCGCCGCGACGCCGGACATCTCGGCGACCCGTGCTACGCTGCCTGATTTCCCGAGATAGTAAAGAAGATCCCGCCTGGTAAAGGCCATATCCTCCGGGAAACAGATGCGGTCGATTTCATGCAGCGTTTCCAGATCTTCGGGATGAAAATCACGAATTTTTAGCCCCGGTTCCAACATGCTGTTATTATAAACTCCTGGACATTTCCGGAGTAAAACGAAAACATCCGGCTACAGGGCCGTTGGAAGAACACCGATGACCGACGACGCGAACCGCAACCACAGCCCGCAGCATGAAGCGGCCTCCGAATGGGCGAAGTTCTGCCCGCGCTGCGGCAGCCGGCTCGAGGAACGTTTGCTTGACGGAGAACTAAAGCCTCAAAAGGTCTGTGGGGACTGCGGCTTTATCTTCTACCTGAATCCGAAAGTCGCCGCGGGAACGATCCCGCGACAGGAAGGGAAGATCTGGCTGATACGCAGAAATATAGAACCTGCCTCCGGCAGCTGGACCTATCCCGGCGGCTATGTGGATCTGGGAGAACGCGTGTCGGATGCCGCCATCCGGGAAACCTTTGAAGAAACGATGCTTCGGGTCCGTCTGGACCGCTTGTTGAATGTTTACTCCTACGGAAAATCGGGTATTGTTATGATCGCCTACTGTGCGACCGTCGTCAGCGGCTCCCCGGGAATAACCCCGGAAAGCCGGGAAATCCGGCCTTTCGGACTGGATGAAATTCCCTGGGACGACCTGGCCTTCCCCTCCACCCGCGAGGCGCTGGCTGAATATGTAAAGCTGGAAGCAAAGAAGAACAGTACCTGAAACGCTGGAACGTTCAACGTCAGACGTCCAACGTTTGACGTTGAACGTTTCAACGCTACAATAATCAGTCTTGATACATATATATTTACAGAAAGGACTTTCCATTGGACGATTCCGCACAAAAACTCCTTGTGACTGCCGCGCTGCCCTACGCCAACGGCCCCCTGCATGTCGGGCATCTTGCCGGAGCCTACATCCCGGCGGACGTCTATGTTAGATATCAGCGACTGAAAGGCGCCGATATTCTTTTCATCTGCGGTTCCGACGAGCACGGCGTTCCCATAACGATTCGCGCGGACAGGGAAGGCATCACGCCCAAAGAGGTAGTGGACAGATATCATGCCGTTATCAGCAAAAGCTTCCAGCGCATAGGACTGGGATTCGACAACTACTCCCGCACTTCCCTGCCCCTGCATCATAAAATATCCCAGGATTTTTTCCTTGCCCTGAACAGCAAAGGCTTCGTTACCGAACAAACCATACAGCAATATTACTGCGGCACCTGCGGGCGTTTTCTTCCCGACAGGTATATCGAAGGAGAATGTCCCCACTGCCATAAGGGCGGCGCGCGCGGGGACCAGTGTGAATCCTGCGGCCGCTGGCTGGAGCCGGAGCAGCTGATCGATCCAAAATGCAAGGAGTGCGGATCGAGCCCCGAGATGAGGGCCACGAAACACTGGTATTTCCGCCTTTCCGCCTTCCAGGAAAAGCTCGAAAAATGGCAGGGTTCCAAATCCGACTGGAAGAGCAACGTTCGGGAGTTCTGCTCGGGATGGTTCAAGGAAGGCCTCACGGACCGGCCGATCACGCGTGATATCGACTGGGGAGTGCCTGTCCCCCTGCCGGATGCCGACGGGAAAGTACTTTACGTCTGGTTTGACGCCCCGATCGGCTATATCTCATCCTCGGTTGAATGGGCCGAAAAGCAGGGACAGCCGGATCGCTGGCGCGATTACTGGTGCGATCCCAAGACCCGCATGATTCATTTCATCGGCAAGGACAACATTGTCTTTCACGCCATCGTCTGGCCCGCCACGCTCATGGCGCACGGCGATTTCGTCCTCCCGGACCAGATACCGGCGAACGAGTTTCTGAATATCGAGGGCGAAAAGCTGTCCACAAGCAGGAACTGGGCCGTCTGGGTCGATGAATACCTCGACGTTTTTCCGCCCGATCCTCTGCGGTATTACCTTGAGGCGAACGCACCGGAAAGCAAGGACGCGGATTTCGCATGGAAGGATTTCCAGGCGCACAACAACAGCGAGCTGGCGGACGTGCTGGGGAACCTGATCAACCGATGCCTTTCGTTCACGGAAAAGAATTTTGAAAACAGGGTGCCCGCGGCGACAAAGTGCGACGACGCCGATCGCGCCGTGCTGGAAGCCATTGCCCAATCGACGGGAAAAATCGCAGCCGCACTGGAGAGTTTCCAGGTGCGCCGAGCCGTGAATGAGATGATGGACCTGGCCCGGACAGGCAACAAGTATTTCAACGACTCCGCGCCCTGGAAGTCGCTTAAGACCGACCGGGAACGATGCGGATCCATCCTGAATACGACATTGCAGCTGCTGGCATCGCTGGCGGTTCTCATGGAGCCGTTTCTTCCCTTCTCGGCGGAAAAACTTTGGCGGATGCTGAACGGTCCGGGTTCCCACAGGGAGCAGCATTGGAATTCGATTCCGGATCTGCGGCTGCCGGACGGCCACCCGCTGGGAGATCGCGAAATCCTGTTTGAAAAAATCGAGGACGGGATTATCGAGGAGCAGATCGCGAAACTAAAGTCCTAACACAGTATTATAAAAGCATCTTGCCGCAGAGGCGCGGCCTTCTTTGCGGGAGCTCGCTCCTGTCTTCGACTCATCACACCCAAACGCAACAAAGGCGGCAGGCTCCCGCACTCCAAATGAACCAAAGCGCTGCAATGCAATAAAGATGAATTAAAAACTATTATATCAGGGGAATGTGTTCCACGACCGTAATGCCGTATCCGTGGATGCCTACAAGCTTTTTGGGATAATTCGTCAACAGGCGGATCTGATGCACGCCCAGCGCGCGGAGCATCTGGGCGCCGATGCCGTAAATCCGCAGATCGCTGGAAGGATTTGAAATCGGATTGCTCCCGGCAGCACGGGATCCGGTCCTGCGACCGCCATTGCCGTTGATTTCATCGACGAGATTGTGCGCTTTTTCTTCCTGCCTGAGGTAGATCAGTATTCCCTGCCCGTTTTCCTCGATTTTCCCGAGTGCGATTTTTAATTTGTTCTGCGCCCCGGTCCGCAGCGAATTGAAAACATCGGACATGGTGGATTGGGAATGGACCCGTACCATCACCGGCGCGTCGGGATCGATTTCTCCCTTAACCAGGGCGATGTGCTGCTCGCTGTCCAGTTCGTTTTCAAAAATGACTATTTTGAACTCGCCGAACTCGGTCGGGAATTTAGCGTCCGCAATCTTCTTGACGAACGTTTCCGTTCGGAGCCTGTAGGCGATAATATCGGCGACTGAAACCATTTTGAGTTTGTGCTGTCCGGCGACCTTCCTCAGGTCGGGCACCCTGGCCATGGTGCCGTCCTCGTTCATCACCTCGCAGATTACACCGGCGGGATACAGACCCGCCAGGCGTGCAAGGTCGACGGAGGCTTCCGTCTGGCCGGCGCGCATCAGCACGCCTCCGGACTGCGCCCTCAGCGGGAAAATGTGGCCCGGGCGGGCCAGGTCCGAAGGAATCGTTGCGGGATCGACAGCGGTCAGAATGGTTTTGGCACGATCCGCGGCGGAAATTCCCGTGGTTACTCCATGGCGCGCTTCGATGGAAACGGTAAAGGCGGTTCCGAATTTGCTGGTATTGTCCCGGACCATCATCGGAATGCGGAGTTCGTCCAGGCGCTCCCCGGTCATGGTCAGGCATATCAGGCCGCGGCCGTGTCTGGCCATGAAGTTGATCATCTCCGGCGTCGTCTTAACGGCCGCCGCGGTCAGATCGCCTTCATTTTCGCGGTCTTCATCATCCACGACGATGACGACCCGCCCCTGTCTTATCTCCTCAATGGCCTCTTCAACGCTGTCCAGGCTCAAAATTCACCTCATGCTCATTTTCAGCTTAATCATCAAAAATACATTAAATCGGCCGATCTCACAAGACCTCTACAGCATTCAGCCAGTCCTCCGGCCAGCGCCTGACTAAACATACTGTGACTCGAGATATTTATTCAGTCAGCAGGTTTTCAAGTTCACAGGTTGACAGGTTTGTAAACAAGTTCCGGGTTTGAAATTCAGAGCCGGTTCCGGAAAATACGGGGTATTGATGCGCAAACGGTAAATACTGTTTAAAGTGTAATTGATTGAAGGTTTGCAGAAATCTGAAACTTGTACCCTATAAAGAGAACCCGCCAACTTTCCAACCTGGGAACTTTTTAACATTACGGGGGTCACCGGCCGGGAACTTGTGTTATATATCGTTAAAATGATAATTGCATTTCCGATCCGGATCGAAATTAGGTACAATCATCCACTTTTCAATCCGGAATACCAGACTCATGATACGAGCGACTTTAATTTATCTGTTTATCGGACTCTACGTGCTGCTGCTGGCTCCGCCGGTAATGCTGTGGACGCTCCTGTCCGGGGATACGCGCCTGCTCTATATACTGGCGCGCTTCTGCATCCGCATCAGCGGGCTCATAGGGGGAATCAAAGTATCCATACATGGGAAGAATAAAATCATACCGGGTAAAAATTATCTTTTTCTTTCGAATCATCAGGGAAACATCGACGGGCCCGTTCTTTGCCATGCCGCACCTCGAAATTTGAGAGCATTGGTGAAGGCGGAAATAATGAAGCTGCCGATTCTGTCCATTGTCTTTAAACAGGCTCAGTTTGTTCCCGTCGAACGGTTGAATCCGAAGAAAGCCCGGGAAAGCATAGATCTCGGAGCCGGGCTGCTTTCTGACGGCATCCCTTTTTTTGCTTTTCCGGAGGGCACCCGAAGCCGGGACGGCCGCCTTGGAGAATTTAAAAAGGGCGTTTTTGTCATGGCCATAAAGGCGCAGGCTGCAATTATTCCCGTCACGATCATCGGGAGCGCGGAAATCCAGACTCCCGGAAGATACGCCATTCTGCCCGGACGGGTTCGTGTCGTCTTTCACGATCCCATTGAAACGAAAGGAATGAAGATGGAAGACCGCAACCGCCTCGTGGAACTCACACGCCGGGCTATCGCCTCTGAATTAAACTGATGTAAAAACGTTCTAACGTACTAACGTGCTAACGAAAAAGCTTTCATTACAATAGGCCGGGTATTTGGTGGATAAATGGTGAGGGTGTTTGACGGAAGAGAAAAATCACCGATGCCCCTTTAATATTAGAACTATAAGGTTTGAACGTTGGTATCTTTGACTTCGAATCCGTAAATAATCTTTAAACCTTAGATCATTTGTTTTTAAGAGTATATCCAGCCATTCATCCGCTGTCGGGCCTCATTCCACGTTTCCAGGAGGAAACAAGTACGAAGACATAACAATTTCGAGCAGTCAGAGGAAGTATCCCCTCACCAAACGTTAGCACGTTAGCACTTATAACGAAGGTTTAATCCGGAAGGAGACTTTTAAGCTTCTGGCCCTTGATCCACCGTAGGGTGTTTTTGCGGTTCGTCGTGATGCTGACAAGGGTCTTGCGGTACTCACGCATCCGGTACTGCACCATGAGGGGATTATCCTCCCTGTCCAGAAACCACCACTCCGCTTTACGGTTGTCCCGGACCTTTATGACAGGCAGCTTCATTGGGGAGCCGTTTACTTCAACCGTAAGTTCTCCCTCACCCAGACAGGTCATCCTGCCCTGGACGCGTTCGATTTTCAGTTTGGCTTCCTTATTCTCCTTCAGATCACGGTAAACGCTCCGGCTCAACCATACGGTTGTTTCATCTTTCGCCCGTGTATCCATGCCCGATTTGAACAACTTGTTGTTTACGTATCCCTTCGCCCCCATAATCTCCCGCCCGGGAATAAAAACCGTACCCTGTGTTTTGCGGTCCTCCCATTCCATAAGCAGATCGGGGGAATACGCGGCAATTCTGACAACAAAATCCGCCGTGAAATCCCTGTTGGGAATTTCCCACACCAGGACGGTATCCCTGCCGAATGACGGCAGGGATTCTTCACTTCCGGCGGAAAAGCTCCACATAACCGCAAACAAAACGGACGTAATAAGAATACACGGACCTATTTTTTTTCCCGACATTGTTCGTCTAAAATCCCTGGCTCTGAAGGTATTCGGCATCGATCCTGGACCCTGTCTTCTCATTTCCGGCGATTCCGAGCTGGAAAAACCGCTCGAAGTATTTCCCCAGTATATCCACTTCGAGGTTCACCGGGTCTCCGATGTTCAACCGGGCAAGATTGGTTTCTTCCAGAGTAAGGGGAATAGCCGCGACTGAAAAGGATTCCTGCTCCAGGGAGGCTATGGTCAGGCTTACTCCGTTTACGGCTATGGAGCCTTTATAAACAAGGTAGCGTTCCAGTTCTTTCGGGAAGGAGAATGAAATCTCAAATCCCTCCCCGCTCGGAATTTTAGCGAGCAATCTTCCCATGCCGTCCACATGGCCCTGTACGATATGCCCGCCCAAACGGCCTCCAAGCTGAAGCGATCGTTCCAGATTAACCCTGGAACCCTGTTTGGCCTGCTTGAAACTGCTGAGACGGAGGGTTTCCGCGGAGATGTCGCACTCAAAAGCCCCGGCTGCAACGGACGCAGCCGTAAGACAAACGCCGTTTACGGCAACGGAATCCCCTGTCTTCAGTCCCGGGAGTATTTTTTCGGCAGATATCGTAATAGCAGCGCCTTCACGCTTAAAACGAATTTCCTGGATCCTGCCGATTTCTTCGATTATTCCGGTAAACACAGCCTGCCTCCTTTCCCTACATCTCCGGGAATCCGGCGTCCCTTAAAATTTTACTCTATGCCGCGAGTGAAAAGGCACAAGTTTATACACATCCCCCCCGGCCCGGGTCATTCGGGGATTCGGGAACGCTCATTCGTGATTCGGAACACCTGCGCCACTTCTCCCGGGGTAAGAAACCTGTAATGGCCGACCGGCAAATCCTTGTCGGTCAGGAAGCCGATTTTTATACGCCGCAATTTCAGCACCGGACAGCCGACGGTTTCGAACATTTCCCGGATCTGCCTGTTTTTCCCCTGGGTCAATGTGACCTCATACCAGCCGTTGCGGTCTCCACCCAGGGCCGTGATTTTGCAGGGCGCCAGTTGTATCCCGTTATTTAACCGGATCCCTTTTCGCAGTTTCGCCAGTTCCGGCTCCTCCGGCTTCGAACGGACCTTGACACGGTAGACTTTAGGCATCCGGTGGCCCGCCCGCGCCACTGCCTGAGAAAAATCCCCGTCGTTGGTCATCAGTATCAGGCCTTCCGTGTTGTAGTCCAGGCGTCCGACCGGATACACTTTTCCTTTCGATTTAACAAGATCGGCAACCTTCCTCCTTCCCTGCGGATCGGAGACGGAAGAAATGACCTGTCGCGGCTTGTTGAGAAGAATGTACTGTTTTTGGGGCGCTACCTGGATTTTTTTCCCATCCACCTTGATGGAATCCTTGACAGGATCCGCGCGGGTTCCCAACTGTGTGACAATCTGCCCGTTGACCGTCACCCTGCCCTGCTGTATCAACAGCTCAGCTTTGCGGCGGGATGCCACTCCGGCTGATGAAATTATTTTTTGCAGTCTTTCTCCGTGGTCCATCCCGAATCAAAGCTGCTCGTCTGCGAGTTGAGCAAACTCCTCAAGTGTAGGCAGGTCCTTCAGGCTGTTGAGGCCGAAATGAATGAGAAACTCTTTTGAAGTCCCGTACAGCATAGGGCGACCGACGACCTGTTTCCGTCCCACAATCGCAACCAGATTCTTTTCGAGCAGTGTATGCAGGGCGGAACTGGACTTCTTCCCCCGGATGGCGAGTATTTCCGCCATCGTAACGGGCTGCTTGTAGGCAACCACGGCCAATGTTTCCAGTGCAGCCATCGACAGTTTTGCATTCGGGCGTGTTTTCAGGTAAGCCCGAATCTGTTCGTGGTGTTCCGGTCGTGTCGTCATCCGGAATCCGCCTGCGACTTCCCGTATCGCCATGCCTCCGGGGCGCGCGTTGAACGCCTCAACCATCGCCTTGAGAGCCCGTTCCAGGGTTTCCTCAGTCTCATCCGGGAACACTTCCCGGAACTGTTCCGGTTTTACCGGTTCATCCGCAACGTAGATAATGGCTTCCATGATGGCCTGTATATCGGTAATTTCCATAAACTCAGGCGGTTTCCTTTTTCTTTAAAATTTGAATGTCGTCGAACGTTTTCTTCTGGCGAAGCCGCACTTCATGCATGCGAACCAACTCCAGCAGTGCAAGAAACGTCACAATCATGTGTCGCTTGGAGCGGCTTTCGGCAAACAACGCGGAAAATAGAATCATGTCCCTGAGAAGCAGCCGGTTCCGGATATCCGAGATCATCTGCTCGACCGTAACATCCTCATGATCGACCTCCATGACCTGCTGTTCCTCAAATCTCCGCACAACTTCGTGGAAGGCCCGAAGCAGATCGAAAAGGCTCACATCGACGATTTCATTGGAGTCCTCGAGAGCGTCCTCCGGAGGCTTGTTCCAGACGGCATTTTCGACTTCCTCCCGGGTATAAAGCATCTCGGCGGCGTTTTTGAATTTCTGGTGCTCCAGCAGCTGATATACCAGTTCGTGGCGCGGGTCCTCGATATCCTCATCCTCCGGCTCCTCTTTTTTCTCCTGGGGAACCAGCATCCTGGATTTTATGTAAATCAGCGTGGAAGCCATCATAAGCCATTCGGCGGCCAGGTTGATATTCAGGTCCTTCATGATATGAATATATTCCAGGTACTGTTCGGTGATATGGGCGATCGGGATATTCCAGATGTCGATTTCTTCCTTCCTTATTAAATGCAGGAGAAGGTCGAGCGGGCCTTCAAAGGCCTCCAGGTGTATGGTAACGCCGCTTCCTTCGGAAGGATCCTGGACGTCAGGGTTCAGTTCTTGATCGTTCTCCATGAAATTCCGCCGTACGCTATAATGGAATCAACAGTCCGCTCAGCAAATCTATCGGTATGAATAAATATCTGAAAACACCCATAAACATAAGAGCGTAAAGTATCAGGAACCCGTAACGCCCCACGCGCTCCAGCGCCGCCGCCGCGTCGTTCGACAACACGCCGTAAAGCACCCAGTGACCGTCCAGCGGCGGGATGGGTATGCAGTTAAACAGTGCCAGGGCGATATTGATAAAAAACAGATAGTACAGAATCAAAACCACCGGAGTTAAAACGGTGTTGTTTCCCGGCGCCCTGCTGAAGAGGGCCAGCATCAGATTGGGATCGGCGATTCTCAGCACTAAAAGAACGGCAAATGCGGAAAAACCGGCCAGCAGGTTGGCCGCCGGCCCCGACAGCGATATATAAATATTGTCTTTGCGCGGATTGCGAAGATGTGCAGGATTGATCGGCACCGGCTTTGCCCACCCGATAATGGGGATGGAGGTAAAAAACATAAGCAAGGGAAACAAAATGGTTCCGATTGGATCTATGTGAGGAATGGGATTCAGGGTCACGCGCCCCAGGTAACGCGCCGTGTAATCGCCCTTCCGATCCGCCATCCAGGCATGGGATGCCTCGTGAATGCTCAGGGAGAAAAGCAGCACGACAAATTGAATGGCGACTGTTGCGATATCAATATTTTGAAGAAATCCCACCGGTCAGTTCCTATAGGGCATACTGAATCCTGTTACTGGTTAACTCATATCAGGAACTGTAACTATAGCACAGCCGCCGTTGCCGTTCAGGAATTTCGCTTCAGGTGGAGATGGGGAAAGCAATGTCCATACTGCTTCCCTGTCGCCGGAACGGGGAAGCAGTACGGTACAGCGATAAGATTTTATGGGTTATCCCAGAATGGGGATGTCCCGCTTACCTCCAGTTGTCGATCTGAACACTCTGGCTGGGGCGCAGTCCTCCCGCGCTCCAGTAATTGTTGTTCGATCCGCCGGTAACGATAATAGGAATACTGGAGCGTCCGAAGCCGGGCATTTTGCCTTTCGGCATCGTCTTTTTGGCTGCCGGGGCGTCTCCTTCGGCGTCCGGTTTCGGTTTCATTTTTGCAAAACCGCCTCCAAAAGCCGGGGTCGGCGCCAGGAACTCTTCCAGTTCCTCTATCGTATCGAAACGCTGTTTGACAAAATTGGCAATCGGGGGGCTCAAAACGAAACACGTCCCGAACAGAAAGCCCTGCTGGGCCGCAATGTCCTTCATGATCTGGGGATAATCCATTTCCGCGCCCCATCTGTTTGCGCCCCAGTTCGCAGCGGAAAGAATGCCCCATCCTTCGAACAGGGTGACGACGCTCTCGCCTTTCTTGAAGCCTCTCCGAACAGAAAAAGGCTCGAATGGAGATTTCTCTTCATTCTCGGCGATAACGATATTGATCAGGTTCATGGGGTTTCCAATAGTTCCCATGTAGGTCGTCCCGACCTTGCCGCAATTCCCGAGATTGATGGCTGTCAGGCTCCAGGCTCTGCCGATGGTGGTGTTGGCATGGGCATAAGGTCCCACGGCGGCCACATCGTAATTCAGGCCTATCTCGTCCCGGATGTCTCCATTGATGACCAGGGCGCCGACAAAACCATTATCCGAAACCGAGATAGCCTCCTTCCCTGTCGAGGCTACCGCCAGCAGCAACGGAAGGTATTCCGGTTTGCATCCGGCCATGACCGCGTTGACGGCGACATCTTTCACCGTAAAGGTCCAGTATTCAAAATAGTTCCCTGTGTTGGTGGGAGACATTTTCCCGACCACCTCATCGGGATCGTGGCTGGTCCCTTTCAGCATGTTGGCGACCCGCTCTTCCGTCGGCAGAACGATCGGCAGAAAATCCGTATACCGTTTTTCCAGAAACATTTGGCGCAGATTTTCCTCAGTGTCGGTGAAAGTATCGGGCCCTCTGGACTGCTTCCTTGATCCCGTCTGTTTTTCCTCGGCAGTCAGGGGCTTGGTCAGCTTTTCGACGATCTCCTGCATCACCGGCCGGCCGGAAATCGGGTTTACTCCGTTGATAACATCCTTGCGCAGCTGCTCCTTGGTTTTTGCCCATACCGGCCCCAGAACCCACTGGATCCGCAATCCGGGCATTCCTTCGTGCAGCGCTTTCTCTGTTTCCTGTTCATAGAATTCGGAAAGAACGAGCGGGATGGCGGGAATCCGAAATTTGTCTTCGAAATTAATCGAGTGGCCGACGACCGCCGGCGCACACTGGCTTCAATGGCCCATCCCTATGATTACGGCGTCCCCCTTCTCCTTGATCTCGGCCCATAATTCGGGATCTTCGGATTCAAAACCTCCGCCGCCTTTCCTCTTAAGAACGATTTGGGTTTTGGGATAGTTCGCGTGGAACCAGTCCTGTATTTCCTCCAGAAGGTTTATTCCGCCTATGTACCCGTCGTCGACGATATAGATGGTCTTGCCGTCAAGAGTGGCGGGTCTCGGCGCCATGGGCTTCAGCGTAATCGGTGGAGGCGTGCCCAGCGGATTGAGAACCGTAATTTTTTCGGCCGCGGGGGCTGCCTGCGCCTGGTTGTTTGCGCCTGAAAAACTGAAAATCAGGCCCAGGCACAGCAATGCAATCAGACCTGCTGACATGTACCACTTCATTGCGATCGACTCCTTTGATTTAAGATGGGAAGGAATGCGCCCCGGTAATACTTTTCAATGGTGCCGGACGAATACCCCGCGAGGGCTGCGCAACCGTCCCCAAACATTGTTTCTCCAGCTACCCCCGCGTCTCGCTCGCGACGGGTAAAAGAATCCTCATTTCCCGGACCATGGATGCGGTCGGTTAACAGGCCGTCATCTAGCCCGCATTCCTCACAAAGTTTCTACTACGGCTGCACAGAGGACCCTGTCTACTGCGTTGCGCTCCCTCAGACTCCTCGACGTACTGTTCAAGTACGCCTGCGGGGTCTTCGGTCGCGCGCCTTGTATCCACGGCCCTCTGCACCGCCTCGCTACGAAACCTTGTGAGAAACGCGGGCTCAGCCGGAATCCCACCACTCTAGGCGGCTCCACCTCGATCTGTCAAGAAATGCGGCTTAAATTTTTCGGACGACCCACTTCTGGTAAAGAGCCGACGCGGCAATCAATACCACCGCTACGCCGACAAAGGCGCCGATGCGGTACAGCTGGTCCAGCCGGCTGAGGTCAAAGAAGAACAGCTTCACCAGAGTGACGCCAATGAGCCCGATGGCTGCGAACCGGACCGGGCGGAGCTGTTTCCTGATGCCTGTAACGATCAGGCCCAGTGCGAACAGCGCCCAGGCGATGGAGTAGGTCATGCCGCGGGCCAGGTCCCCGCTGAATTGAAACCTGAGGGAAACGCCGGTCGAAAAGAGGTCGGCGATTTCGATATTCATCAGTATAAAGGCGAGAATCGTCCCGAGTGTGTACAAAACAGGAGGAATGTTTATTTTCATTACCCTGTTTCTGGGAGGCGCCAGCAATCGCCCGGCGAACATCAGGCAGCAGATGGCGATGCCGTAGGTATAGAGGTACCAGTTGAGAATCGGATTCGAACTCATGGGGTAGTCCAGGAGTATCGCCGGATTCATTCCCAGTCTCAGAAAGGTCCCCAGCAAAAGGGCAACGCCCAGTCCGCGCAATCCCGGATGAGGCACCTTGTGGAAAAACCATATCAAAGCGATGCCCTCCAGGGCCCAGCCGATTGTGAGCCATTGATGATCAAACTGGATGGGGAATATCAGGGTGATGAAAAACAGGGTGCTGCCGCCGAACCAGGCCAGAATCGCGTCCCGTTTTTCGGCGTCTTTGGGTATCCATCCTACCAGGCTCGCCAGCCCGAAGAAAAACGGCACCGCCATCACGGCAGGCAGCAGCCCCATGAAGCCGTTCGGATAGGCCGTCTTAACGGCATTATAGATAAGAAAGAAATGCAGCGGTCCGGACAACGCCGCCGTGGCCCAGGGAAAAGTCGTTGCCTGATAATCCTGCCTGTAGACAAACGGAAAAATAAAAAAGACGGCCGTCGTGAGCACATAGAAACCGAGAAAGACGCTTGCGTTTCCGGCATTGAAGTGCCCGAGATGTACGACAAGTTCAAGCAGGAAGCAGCCGATCATTGCGACCGGCAGCATAAACGGCGCCTTGAGGAAGCGGACAAGCCAGACGGCGATCGCCGTCAGAAGCAGACCGAGCCCGAAGATTGATGCAGGATTCACGATCTCGACTCGACTGGAGGCGATCATCAGCAGGAGGAATGGAAGTACGGAGGAGAAAACCGGGATCTGAAGAAACAGATTGTCGCTGTTTGAGATTTCGAGAAGATCCGCAATGCCTTTCAGCTCCCCGCTGACAGTCACGGGAATCTCCCGGCGCAATCGCGAGAGCGCGAGAGTCGCGGCTACGGAAAAAAAGATGCCGAAGGCGCCGATGAGAATCGCCATGGCCGCGAAGTCGACAGCTCCCGACGGTCTGCTGAATAGCCACCCGAGCAGCAAAATACCCGTTGCCGCCAGACCTCCCAGGATGGCCCGTACGGATTTTGTAAATAAAGTAAGAGCCAGAATCCCGGCGTTGAACAGGAGCACAAAGTCCCAGATGAGCCATTTGTTCCCGTATCCTTTAATGACAGGTATCAGGATAATAAACAGCGCTGCGAGCGGGAAAATGTGGGACTGCCAGGAGGCTCCCCGAGTTCGGCCGGCCCGGGCCGCGATCATAGGTATCGCCGAATGCAGG
>CAZPHK010000085.1:0-6543 GCA_964586015.1 uncultured Acidobacteriota bacterium
AACATGTACATCCCCTATGATGAAGCCCTGGGAATAAATCCACAGGATGACAGTTTCTTAAGTAAAGAACCCTGGGATTTTGAAAACACGCCGCACGACAAGTATCCCCTCCTTTTGTTCTTTCATCCTCTGACCATTTACCGGCACCAGGTTATCAAGCAGGCCGATGTAGTCCTGGCCATGTTTCTGCTGAGGAAAGAATTTTCGCTGGAACAGAAAAAGCGCAACTTTCAATTTTACGATCCGCTGACCACGGGAGACTCCTCCCTGTCCTCCTGTATCCAGAGCATCGTGGCACTGGAAATCGGCGAATACGAAAAAGCCACACGGTACGCTCGGGCGGCTATACTGATGGATCTTGCCGACGTCGGCGGCAATGTCAGGGACGGCTGCCATATCGCCTCCATGGGAGGCGCGTGGATGATTCTTGTTTACGGCATAGCCGGCATGCAGGATTGCAACGGCGTATTGAATTTCCATCCCCGGCAAATTCCGAACGTCGAGGCATCCGTCAAGCTATCCCTGACCTACAGGGGCCGGCTGTTTCGTGTGGAAATTGAAAACCAAAAGGCCAAATACACGCTGCTGGAGGGAGACGATCTGACCCTTTACCACTACGATGAAGAACTCACTCTGACAAAAAAGAATCCGGTTGCCGAGCGGCCGGTAAAATAAAATCTATTTACGGAGCGCCCACGGTTTCGATGCCGTTAAAATGAATACGGGTGGATTCACTCATGGCGGGAAAAAAGAAGCAGGCGTCCGGGGAACAGTTAAGCCAGCTTGAAGAACTCGTGCGGAAAGCGGGAATTCGGCTCGAGCCCGAGAAGGGATCGTCCGCGCCGCCTGCCCGCAGCTCGAAGAAGTCCGCTTCCCTTCCCAAAGAAATACCAGTAGAAGCAACGGACGAGGAAATCTTTTCCGAGGCCATGAATGATGTAGAGCAAGCTTCCTGGAAACACACGCTCCATCCGTCATCCGAACCCGTCCACACAGCGGATAAGAATCCCGAAGCTGAAGAGAGAAGGCTGATGCAGGAGGCAATGGATGAGGACGCGCCCATCCCGATCCTGGATCATCCCGAATACATAGAAGGATGGATCGGCGTGGCCGGAAAACGATATCTTCCGAATCTGCGCAACGGCCTCTATTCGATACAGGGGCAGATAGACCTTCACGGCATGAACCGGGAGGAAGCGCAGATTGCGGTCGAAGAGTATATCGCCCGCATGTCGCGTTTCCGCTCCTGCTGCATCAAGATCATTCACGGCCGCGGCATCAACTCGCCCACCGACCGGGCCACACTGAAGGAAAGCCTCCAGCGTTTTCTCTCTACCAGAAGAATGTCGCGCTACGTGGTGGCTTACGCTTCGGCGCCCGCCCTTGACGGAGGAGTCGGGTGCGTCTACGTCCTCCTCAGCCGCCAAAACCATTAACCCGGTTTTCAAGACCGCCGCCTTCAACCACTCGGCCATTCCTCTCTTTCCAGAAATAAGACAATAGGAAAATGGGCAATTGCGCTAAATTGCAGGAGGTATGCTAAGTCTTACAGTAACGACAGCTGGAACAGGAGTTGCTCCAACCAGAGCGGGAGTGAGTATTTGCGTACGAGCCAGTTCGCTTTTGATTTCCGGTATCTCAGGTCCTTGAATATGTTTAACAGAAAGCACCTTGCCGGTTTCACTTAAAAAGAGCTGATATGTCAATGTGGTGAATCCGTTTGTATCCAGATTAATGGTGGTTGGGAGTCTTCCAGAGGCGTAGGCTATGTCGATGAAGTGCTCTCTGTCCAAAACAAGTTCCGGTTCCGTTGCCAGTCCCGGGATGGAATAAAAAAGGCGTCCATCATGAAATACGTACGGGCAGTTCGTAATGGCAACTCGGATCCCATGCTCCTGCAGATCCCTCAGTTTCTCCTCGATTAAATTAAAAGGGGCTTTTGTGCTTGGATTGACAACAACCTGGCCCCGGCTCTTCCTTAGCTGCTCGATTAATGCATCGCCTTTCCCTGCGCTATCCGGATCTTTCAGAACACCAAGCTCGTCTAAAACCAATCGGCGGGATATTACGTAATTCACAGTTACCGTAGCCGTTACAGGCACTGCCATACCGTTCAGATAGGTTGGCGAGTAACGCCACTGACGGACCGCATCCACCGCGGATTGTATAAGAAAAGGATGTCCTCTTGTAACACGAACATCCGTAACCACCCCTATTTCGTTTACTGTGGCCACCAATATCACTACACCCTGCAGACCGGCTGCAAGTGCCTCTTCCGGATAGACAGGTTCCACCCTGTAAATCAGCTTCGATGCCAAAACATTTCCTCCCAATCGTATAGGTTGTCTTTGCTGGGACATAGAAGCCGGAGAACTACATAGAAAAATACTGAGCCAGAAGATCAGAATTATGCGCTTCATTTGTTCCCCCTCAAAAAAAGGATATTTCTATTTTCCTATAGTCTAATTTCCTGCTGGAGGTGAAAATGGATGACACTGCTGAATGCGTATCCTACGTGATCTTTCAAAGAACAGTATTATGCGTTCGCAACACCGTCAGGATGCTCTATCAAATTTGACAGCATCCGCAGTCAAAAGTTCCATATTTCTTTGTTGTTCGGTCTGGAGGAAAACTGGAAACGATCCGAAATTACCGCAAATGGACGATGTTTGCGGTTACGAACCGGGCGTGGTCCGATACAAGGAAAGCAATAATCCCGGCGACGTCCTCAGGTCCGACGATATGGATCAGGTCGGATCTCTGCTTCACATGCTCGCGCACCGCATCATTCACCCAGCCTGTGTCCGTGACGGGAGGATAAACGATGTTGGCCGTAATTCCCAAATGCGCGAGCTCGAATGCGGCGGACATCGTGTAGTTCTCCAGGGCTGCCTTCGCAGCTCCGTAGGAAACTTCGGAGGGAAATCCCAGGGACCCGCCGGACGTAAGTCCGATGATACGCCCCCAGCCGGCCTTCCGGTCGATGTGCCGCCGGGCGAACTCGGAAATCATGAGAGCTCCGCCGCGCGCATCGACGGTGAAGACCTGGTCGTGGGTTGCAGCCGAGAGACTCGTCGATTTTAAACCCACCGCCTGCTCTGCACCGGCCGTGAACGTATCGCCCACCCAGCCCGTGGCGTTGTTGACCAGAATATCCACAGGGCCGAGTTCTCTTTCGGCAAAATCGAAGAGCTTCGGCACAGTAGCTTCATCCCTCAGATCCGCCTCCATAGCTGCAGCCCGGCCGCCTTCCCTTACTATAGCTTCAAGCACGGGTTCCGCGCTTTGCGCGCGGTTGGAACGGTACGGTTCGGGAAAATCTTCGGGATCCGAGGTCCGCAGGAAAGAAAGCAGGACCGCTGCCCCGCATCCGGCCAGAGCCCGGGCCGTCGCAGCGCCGATCCCGTGGTTCGCACCGGTGACAAGAGCTACGTGGCCGCTTAAATCATATGGCAGGCGTTCACCAGGATTGTTCATAGCTTATCTCTTGAGCTTCTTACATCATATTTCGCTATCCACATCTTTCTTGACGAAATATGCATTCCACGTTGGAAATCCATTTCAGGAATTCTCTGCGAATTTTTGCGTCTCCGGATGATATCTTTTTATTTCTCTTTTGTGTTATCAAACATCTGGTCGGTAACCCAGAAAAAGGACTTCAGAAATTTGCAGAAAATTTCGTTATATTCGGAGCACTGTTTCATCTCAGAGGTCAGGACAAAGATTAGATAACAGTTATATTTTTCGCCGGGATCGACATAACATAAATAATCACAGGAACGATCACCGATCAGGTATTTCTTTGACGCAAAGGGATATGAAATATCAGGGGGAGTGAATTCCTCGAAGACAACTTTCATATCCTTTCGACTGAATTCATCCATATCGGCTTTGAGGTGCTGTTCAACCGTCAGTCCCTGCTTGTCCAAAACACGGATGTAGATTAATCCTGGTGTATTGTTGTATGAATATCCGTCGATAACGAAATATGCGTTGAGGCCCTTCCTTACAGCATCATTAATATTAACAATCCAGCCTTCGGGCTCACTTATCGTGAACGCAAAGCCTTCTCCATGAATTATCAAGCCTTTCATATTCTGATCTGCTTGAGATAGTGGCAGAGCATCAGACAATGTGATGCTGCCATAAAGTAGCAGCATCATTCCTGCAGATAAATACTTCATATTTATCTCCGACCAGGAAAATTTCGTTGGATAATCGAATCCGTCGTCGACCCTACCTCACACAGCCGGCGTTGAAAAAATTTAAAATCTCTGCGGGCCTCTGCGCTCTCTGCGTCTCCGCGGTGAGGTTTTTGCGGTGAATTCATTAAAGTTCAAGTTCCACAGGATCGCCTTCAACCGTGAAACTGCCTGTTACCGTCTGCGTCGTCGCCGCATCGGCGGCACCTGAAAATCCAGGCTGTTTGCCTCCGACGGACATGTCGAACTCTCCCGGCTCGATTACACGGCGCGTGTCGTCGGTAATAAGCGAAAGATCGCGGGGATCGATCTTGAACGACACGGTCTGCTCCGCCCCCGCCTCCAGGCTGATCCGCTTGAATCCGACAAGCTTGCGGATCGGAACCGGGACCGAAGCCTCCCGGTCGGTAACATACACCTGAACCACTTCATCCCCCGCCCTTTTCCCGGTATTGGTCACAATAACCGACACGTCGACCGGCTCTCCGGCGTACACGGACTCCGTAACATAAAGATCGCTGTAGGCAAACGTCGTATAGCTGAGACCGTGCCCGAACGGGTAAAGGGGATCTCCGGTGAAGTACTTATAGGTTCGTTCCTTCATGGAGTAGTCGTCAAACGGAAGCATTCCGTCCAGCGACTTGTAGAAGGTGACCGGAAGCCGGCCCGCGGGATTGTAGTCCCCGAAAAGCACGTCGGCAATGGCCGTTCCCGCCGCCTGGCCGGGATACCAGGCCTCCACAATGGCCGGGATGTGCGCATCGGCCCAGTTGACCGCAACCGCGCTTCCGTTAAGAAGAACCAGGACCGTGGGCGTGCCCGTGGCCGCCACGGCTTTCATAAGATCTTCCTGAATCTTCGGCAGGCCGATGGACACCCGGTCGCCGCCGGAGAAACCTTCCACCTGGACGAACATTTCCTCCCCCTCAAGGCGCGGGGACAGCCCCAGAAACAGCAGGGCGACATCCGCCTTCCGTGCCGCGGCGACCGCTTCCGCGGTGTTATCCCGGCCCTTCACGGACCACTGCAGTTCAATATTCATGGCGCCGAACCTGTCGGCGACCTCCAGCGTAATCGGGTACGGCACGCCCGCCTCCAGGCGGACAAATTGCGGCGCCATTCCGCGTCTTCCTCCGAGCGGCTTTCCGTCAAGCAACAAACGGCCGAATCCCCCGACGGCCCTGAAGCTGTATTCGCCCGTTTCAGGAACCGTGACGTTCCCGGACCAGCGGACTGAGAATTGGTTATCCGTCAGTTCGGGGTAGGGCGCCTCGTTGCCCCAGGCAACCTTAATATTGGACTGGACTTCCGTCAGAATAGGATCTCCCTCAAAGTCGAGGTTGTCGAAAAAATCGAGAGTAACCCCTTTCCGGCTCCCGCCGTAGGCATCGGTCGACAGAACTTCATCGGGCACGGGCTGGTATAAAGGAACCCCTTCCGCTATATCGCAGCCGCGGGCGTAAAGAACTTCCGCGGATGCCCCCACCTTTTCACGGATTCCCGCAAGCGGCGTAACCGGGTGGGAGGGCGTACCGTTGTAGTTTCCCAGGAGCACCTCGACATCGTCGGCATTGGGACCGATCACGGCAACGACTCCGATATCTTTTTTTAGGGGAAGCGCTGCGTTTTCGTTCTTCAGAAGAACAATGGACTTTCTTGTGGTTTCCTCCGCAAGGCGGGAATTTTCGGGCGAGTCGTTTACGGAATAGGGGATCCGGGCCCATTTCACCCTTTCCGGAGGATCGAACATGCCGAGCTTCATCCTTGCGGTGAACAGCCGCTTCACCGAAACATCCAATTCCTTCTCCGTTAGAAGTTCCTTTTCGATAGCGCCCTTCAGAGACTGATAGGTATTGCCGCAATTCAGGTCGCAGCCCCGTTTGATTCCGAGAGCCGCCGCCTCTTCAGCCGTTTCGACGATTTTATGATTTTGATAGATGTCCCGGATTGCGCCGCAGTCTGAAACGACATACCCTTTAAATTTCCAGGAATCGCGCAATATGTCCTGAAGAAGCAGCGGATGCGCGCTGGCCGATTCGCCTCTGAAACGATTGTAGGCGCCCATTATCGAATAGACCTTCCCTTCCACAACCGTAGCCCGGAAATGCGGCAGATAGGTTTCGTAGAGATCGCGATCGCTTGCCTGGGCGTCGAAGCCATGGCGTTCTGGTTCCGGTCCGCTGTGCACCGCATAATGCTTGGATGTTGCGATTACCTTGTAGTACTTCGGATCGTTGCCCTGCATCCCTTTTATAAATGCGACCCCAAGCCTCCCTGTGAGAAAAGGATCTTCGCCGTAAGTCTCCATTCCGCGTCCCCAACGGGGATCCCGGAAGATATT
>CAZPHK010000085.1:6643-19743 GCA_964586015.1 uncultured Acidobacteriota bacterium
ACAAGATCATCCACCCGCTCCTTCACCGGCAGGTCGGGATTCATGTACGGCGGCCCCTGAAATCCGGACTTGCAGCTGAAAAGTAATATGCAGGCTAAGGCGATAAGAGGCGAAACGGAATGGAACAAACGTTTATGGGTCATGTCGGTCTCTCCCTGGATTCGGCTGAAAATGCATTCTCCCTTTATTTCCATGCCGGCACAGACACATTTGATTTCACAGCCGGAGCATGAAAAAATTCGATAGCGTGTGCGGAAAACGGAAGCGGAATTTTACATCAGAACCATGGAATCGGGCAATTGTTGAGGGATGCCCCCTTAAAAAGCTCTCCCCGGAACAGGATCCCGAACGCAGGAAATCAATTATTTTTATATAAGAACTACTTAATCACTTGCCACGGTATATTAGATATGATAATTAGATAAAGAAAGAACCGGGGGGTTGAGAATGGCTAAAAAATCTTTCGCCGGAGGGGGCGTGCATCCCCCGGAATTCAAGGAACTGACCGAGAACCTGGCTTTGGAAGTCATGCCGACTCCCGCCCTGATTGCTGTCCCACTTTCGCAGTGCCTGGGCAAATCTGCAAAAAGCCTTGTAAAAAAAGGGAGTAACGTCAGAATCGGTACGCTGATAGCCGAAGCCGACGGATTTATTTCAGCTCCGGTACACAGTCCCGTTGCCGGCGATGTGACCGGAATCGGGCGCGAACACTCCGGCAACGGCGCCCTGCAGGATGTTGTCATTATCCGGCCTTCCGGCAGTCCTGATGAGGATTTCTTTGCGCCCATCGACCCACAGAGCGCATCCGTTGAAGAGCTCATAGACCGGATACGACTGGCCGGCATTGTAGGACAGGGGGGAGCCGCGTTTCCGACATATGTAAAACTCTCCCCGCCGAAAGATAAGAAAATCGACAGCCTGATCATTAATGCCTGCGAATGCGAACCTTATCTGACCCGCGATTACCGCCTGATCCTGGACCGGACATCCGAACTTCTCGGCGGCATTCGAATCATTATGAAAATCCTGAATCTCCGGAAAAGCTATATCGGAATCGAGGACAACAAGCCGGAAGCCATTCGCAAGCTCGACGAGACAATCGAAAGCGACGCCGGCATTGAAATTATCCCCTTGAAAACCAAGTATCCGCAGGGTGGAGAAAAAATGCTCATCAAAGCGATCCTGAATCGCGAGGTTCCCCAGGGAAAACTTCCGCTGGATGTCGGCGCCGTTGTACAGAACACGGGTACTGCAGTCGCCGTCCACGATGCAGTCGTCAGGGGAGAGCCGGCCATCACGGCTGTCCTGACGGTATCCGGGAGGGGAATCCGCACGCCCCGCAATCTGATCGTCCCCGTCGGCACCCCGGTAAAAGACGTAATCGAATATTGCGGCGGAATTCATGAAACGGCCGCAAGAATCATTGTCGGCGGGCCCATGATGGGCACATCCCAGCATTCGGTCAAAACCCCTGTTGTCAAGGCAACTTCAGGAATTCTCGTTTTGACGGAGCAGGAAATTTCCCGAGGACGGGAAACCGCCTGTTTGAAATGCGGACGCTGCGTTTCCGTCTGTGCGCTGAACCTGCTGCCCACACGCCTGGCCCGATTGAGCCGCCTGGGCCGCTTCGAAGAAGCCGAGAAACTGAATATCACGACTTGTATGGAATGCGGCACCTGTGCCTATGAATGCCCGGCGCATATTCCGCTGGTTCAGTGGATGCGTCTCGGCAAACAGGCTGTTCTTCGCATGCAGCGAAACCGCAATTGAAAAAGAAAGTCAGACCCTATGCCCGATGATACCGCCGAAATAAACCAGGCAAAAAACAGGCTGGAGTTGACCACCTCCCCGCACCTCCATAACAACTGGTCCACGCAGCGGGCCATGTGGATGGTGGGCGTAGCCCTGCTTCCCTGCACCGTCGCTTCCATGATGTTTTTCGGATGGACTCAAATCTTCATCCTGCTGACAGGCATTCTCTGCGCCGTGGGGACGGAAGCTCTCATACAGAAACTCCGGAAACAGCCCGTCACGATAAGCGACGGCAGCGCCGTATTGACCGGATGGCTGCTCGCGCTTACCCTGCCTCCCGATTTCAGTGCGGTAGAAACCGGAATCGGCGCCGTTGTGGCAGTCGGGATAGGAAAACATATCTTCGGCGGATTGGGATATAACATCTTTAATCCGGCGCTGGTAGGCCGCGCATTCCTTCAAGCGGCCTTCCCGGTCGCCATGACTACATGGAAAAGCCCGAATTTTGTGGACACGGTCACGTCCGCCACGCCTCTGGGCGCGTTGAAATTTGACGCCGTGACCTCCTCCCTTATCCCGATGTTCTTCGGCAACACCGGGGGATCTCTGGGAGAAACCTCCGCATTGGCATTGCTTTCGGGCGGCATCTTCCTGATAGCCGTCGGCATTGTGAACTGGCGCATCCCGGCAGCCATGACGATCGGCGTACTTGTTTTTGGAGCTCTCGTCCAGCAGTTGAATATGCAGGATTACCCTTCCCCGCTGTATCACCTGCTGGGCGGAGGTTTTCTCCTGGGTGCGTTTTTCATGGCCACCGACTGGGTTTCATCGCCGGTTACAGGCCGGGGCATGTGGATTTTCGGACTGGGCATCTCACTGATTGTGGTAGTCATCCGCGTATTCGGCGGGCTTCCGGAAGGCATGATGTACGCTATCCTTATCATGAACGCGTTCGTACCGATGATCGATCGATTCACCCGTCCCAGGGTTTTTGGAGCCGCAGCATGAATATCGTTCTCCGTATGTTGTCGACATTAACCCTCATAGGAATCGTCTCCGGAGGGCTCCTCTCCCTGGTAAACGACTGGTCCGCCCCGCAAATTGAACAGCACATGCAGGAGGCCGTCCGCCGGGCCATCTCCACGGTGCACCCCGACGGCGTCCGGTCCGAAAAAATATCCACGGATGCGCTGGAACTGTACCGGGTTTTCGACGACGGAGACCGCCCTGTCGGATACGCCATGTCCGTTACAGGCAACGGTTTCTCCGATAAAATCACTCTGATGGTGGGCGTATCCGAAGACCTGGAATCCATATCCGGCATCGAAATTCTCAAGCAGACCGATACGCCGGGCCTGGGAGCGAGAATTGTGGAGCCGGAATTCAAGAACAAGTTCAAGGGCCTCCGGACGACACCTCAAGTGGAAGTCATTAAACAGGGGAATCCCGCACAAAACGAGATCCAGGCCATCACGGCCGCCACGATTACCTCGAAAGCGGTCGTGGACATCGTGAACGCGC
The DNA here is from genome assembly GCA_964586015.1 of uncultured Acidobacteriota bacterium. Classification (GTDB taxonomy): domain Bacteria; phylum Acidobacteriota; class UBA6911; order UBA6911; family UBA6911; genus UBA6911. The sequence goes on from CAZPHK010000085.1 coordinate 9,917, forward strand.
ATATGAATATCCTTAAGAAGTTGAAAGCCGGGAAAGACCTATGAAGAAAGAAGTCGCTCTGACACAGGATTTTCTGAAAGGATTCTGGGAACAAAATCCCATATTCGTACAGGTGCTGGGAATGTGCCCGACGCTGGCGGTGACGGTATCGGCCATCAATGGAATCGCCATGGCCCTGGCAACGACCTTTGTCCTGGTTTGCGCCAGTCTGATGATTTCGCTGATCCGCAAACTCATCCCCAACCAGGTGCGCATCGCTTCTTTTATCGTCATAATCGCCACTTTCGTAACGATCGTAGACCTGGTAATGCAGGCCCGGTTCCCCGAACTCAGCAAAGCGCTGGGGCCGTTTATCCCTTTGATCGTCGTCAACTGCATCGTACTGGGCAGGCAGGAAGCTTTTGCATCTAAAAACAATCCGTTGCGGTCCGTTCTCGATGCCCTGGGCATGGGCATCGGATTTCTCCTTGCGCTTTTCGTGCTTGGAAGCCTCCGGGAAATGCTTGCGTCCCGGACGGTCCTGGGCTATCGGGTACTGCCTGAAGCTTTTACTCCCTGGCTGGTCATGATACTGCCCGCGGGGGCATTTCTGACTCTGGGCCTGCTGATGGGAACCGCCAACTGGAACGCCATGCGCCGAAAACGCATCGCCGACCGGAATGCCTCTGATCGGCTGAAGAACGGGGCCGAAGGCCGGCTATAAAGCAAAATAGTATGTTTCGGATATAAATGAGGACTAAGAAATGGAATTGTTGCTGATATTCATATCCGCCGCAGTCGTCAATAATTTCGTGCTGGCATATTTTCTCGGCATCTGCCCCTTTATAGGCGTTTCCAACAAAGTGTCCTCGGCAGTCTCCATGGGTATGGCCACAACTTTCGTCATGACCATTGCGTCCATCTTCACCTGGATTATTTATTACCTGGTCCTCGAACCCTTCCGGCTGGAATTTTTGCAAACGGTGTCTTTCATACTCGTGATTGCCAGTCTCGTGCAATTTGTAGAGATGTTTATAAAAAAGGCCAGCCAACCGCTCTACCGGGCACTGGGCATCTTTCTCCCTCTGATTACCACAAACTGCGCCATCATGGGATTGGCCCTGTTCAGCATTACACGGGAGTACAATTTTTATCAGGGCGTTGTCTTCGCCGTCGGCGCCGGAGTCGGCTTTACCCTGGCAATTTCCCTGATGGCGGGCATTCGGGAGGAACTCGAACTTGCGGAGGTTCCCAAACCCTTCCGTGGCGCCCCCATCACACTCGTCGTCGCGGGCATTATGGCCCTGGCTTTTTCCGGCTTTGCCGGAATGATTTGATTCACAGGAAGACGGATCCGGCATGAACAGGAAGTCAAAAATATCATTCACAGCACTGGCGGCAGTCGCTGTATTGCTGTCCGCAAGCTGGATGAGAAGCATCCGAAATCCGGACCCCCTCAAGAGAACCCAGGTAGCGCTGGGAACATTTGTGGAAATAGAAGTTCGCGGCATGCCGTCCCGCGAAGCCGAGCGCGCGATGAACGCCGCGTTCCAGGAAGTGCAGAGAATCCACCGGGAATTTTCCCCTTTCAACGAATCGGGACCTCTGTGGCGCGTAAATCACGAAGAGTCCGAAACTGTAACCGTCGGACGTGAACTGTATGACCTGCTTCTTGTCTGCGACGCTATTCACAAAAAGACGAACGGAGCATTCGATCCCGCCATGGAAGCGCTTTTCAGGGTCTGGAGAATCTGGGGCGAGCATCCGGTCGTCCCCTCCGACGAAACGGTGCAGGCAGCGCGGGCTTTAAGCGGGTGGGACCGCATCCGCCTGGACGGCAGCCCGAAAATCGTCCGCACGCCGGGAGTGGAGATAAGCTTCGGCGCCATAGCCAAAGGATACGCGGTCGATCGCATGACGGAAATCCTGATGGAGCATGGAGTGAACAACGCGCTGGTAAACGCCGGGGGTGAAATCCGCACCCTGGGACAAGGATGGGTCGTGGGAATTCAGCACCCGAGCATCCGGGAAGAACTGGTCCAGGAAATCAGACTGCCTGGAATGGCCGTAGCCACTTCCGGAGATTATGAGCAGTATCACGAGGAGAAAGGGAGGCGGTATCATCATATTCTCGATCCGTCTACAGGCTATCCGGCCGTCGGATGCCGGAGCGTGACCGTCATTGCCGGGACGTGCATCGAGGCGGATGCTTACGCAACGGGAGTATTCGTCCTGGGACCCGCACTCGGAATGGAACTGATAAACCGTATCCCTGGGATGGAAGCCATGATAATAGACAGGTCCGATACGGTATTTCGTTCGGATGGATTCGACAACTATTTACGGAGGCAGCCTTGAATCCGGATTTTCTGATCGCTATTGCCACAATGGGAGGCCTGGGACTGGTTTTTGCGGCAGCCCTGGCCATTGCCGACAAAAAGCTGCGGGTGGAGGAAAATCCGCTGATCGGCAGAGTCCACGAAGTCCTGCCGGGCGCCAATTGCGGCGCCTGCGGATATGCAGGCTGCTACGATTTTGCCGTTCAGGTGGTTGAAGGAAATGCCGAATGCAACGGATGCCCGGTCGGAGGACAGGATGCGGCCGACGACGTTGCAGCCGTCATGGGGCTGGAAAGCGTGAAGAGCGCCCGGCTCGTTGCCCGTGTTTTATGCCGGGGCGGCAGGAAGGAGTCCCGGAACAAAGAGGTAACGTACATCGGGCCCCAAAGCTGTGCCGTGCAGCAAATCGTCTCCGGCGGCAACAAGGTATGCATCTACGGGTGCCTTGGAGGCGGCGATTGCGTTGAAGCGTGCAGCTTCAACGCATTGTACATGAGCGACAACAGGCTGCCGACGGTAGTGGAAGACTTATGCACGGGATGCGGCATGTGTGCCGCCGCGTGCCCCAGGAATATCATCGAAATACACCCGGCAGATCGTCGGGTGTTCGTCTTCTGCAGAAACCACGACGGGCCCAGGGAGGCCAACGTGCTGTGCGATGCGTCCTGCATTGGCTGCGGAATCTGCGCCCGGAAATCCGACGGGGCCGTCGTCATGGTAAACAACCTGGCCGTCATCGACTACGAAAAATTGAATCCGGAGACTATTCCCTTTGACAAGTGCCGGTCCGGCGCCATCGGCTATTTACCGGGCCGTTCTCCGGCTCAATCGGAAAAGCCGCAGGAAACCCATAAAGTCGCCACCGGATAACGGGAAATGCCTGAAGAGATACAAGAGGAAGGAACTGTAATCGAAACGCACGCCGGTCTGGCTACGGTTTCGGTCTTTCGCACCGGTTCCTGCGAGGAATGCGGCGCCCGGATTCTGTGCAAAGCTTCGGGGGAAGAGAATCCCCGAATAACAGCCCTGGACCCGTTGGGAGCCAAGCCGGGCGACCATGTCCGAATTTTGGTTGCCGGAAGAAGCGTTCTGCTGGCATCCTTCTGGCTTTACGGAGTCCCCCTTATCCTGCTGCTGTTCGGAATCGCACTCGGCGCGAGATTATTCCCGCACCGCCCGGAACTGTACGGCAGCCTCCTGGGAATCGGCCTCTGCACCCTCTACTACTTCATTGTTCGCGTCTTCTCGAAAAGCGAACGCTGGAAACAACGTCTTATACCGCGCATTGACAGGATTCTTTAATGAACCCGCCGTTTTTCAATCAATAAAAAAATTCAGGATATAGCGGCAGGAAATAAAAAGCATAATCAGGGCCAGCATCGTCTTGATAAAAGCCTGGGGCACGAATCTCTGCAGACGGGCTCCGCAATACATGCCCAGGAATCCCCCGATTCCGAAAAGGGCTCCCAGAAGCCAGTCCGGTGCTGTAGAAATGCCGGAATGAGCGGGCATGACACTGTAGAAAAATACTCCTGCTATTGAAGTCAGGAATGTTCCCAGAAGAGCCGCCCCGGCCACCGTATATACCGGCAGTCCGTACACGGCTACACAAAAGGGGGCCAGTATGGAACCGCCGCCGATTCCGTAGGCCCCTCCTATGATCCCGACGACAAGGGCCACGGAGAATATTCCAGCGGTGCCGATGGAAAATTTCTCTCCACCAAACGCATATTCAATTTTGCGTATGGAAAAAACCATGGATTCAATCCTGGCGGCCGCCGTCGGATTCTTCGAGCTGCGTTTTATTGAACCAGACGCGGTGCCGCCCTTGCGCCCGGAAAGCGCTTCCCCGGATTTTTCAACGGAAGATCGGCGCTTCAACCGGATTCCGAACGTTTCGCACAGGAGATGGAAAGCGATATAGAGAAGCACGCAGCCGACGAAGAGCCGGAACATCCGGGGATCGGGCAGGCAAAGGATCCTGAGGTAATATCCCAGAAAAACGCCGGGCAAAGTGCCTGTGACGATGATCCAGGCCAACGGCCAGGCCATCCTTCCATCGCGGATATAACGATAGACTCCGCTTGGAATGGCGATAATGTTGTAGACGAAGTTCGTGGACGAAACCGACGGCGTGATGAAGTTGAGAACGCTCACCTGGAAAGGCAAAAGGAAAAAAGCCCCGGACACTCCTCCCATCGATGAAAAAAAGGAAACGCCAAAGGCAACGAGCGGCGGCAGAAATATCCAGGTTTGCACACCGGATAGAGGAAATTCTACGTGCAGGAAATCCATTCCAATATTCCAAACAAAAAGCCGCTGCGAACGGCAGGCATAAATGAACCGAGCAAGTATTCTACTACCTGTGGGGAAAGAATGAGTACTTGATTATGCGCAGCAGTCCGGGTGCAACCGGGAGCTCTGAATGATCGATTATTCCGGAGGAACGGGTTTGGAAAAAAAGCTGTCGGGAATATCTGTATTGTACTCGATGTTAAGGATGAAACTTTGGGATGCCTGGCGCCCGTCGATAAAAGCGTCCGTTCGCAGGGCGGTCCGCACACCCTGCATCCAATGCCACTGGCTGAATTCCTCGGTAACGCGTACACGAAGGCCCCTTTGATTCATCGAGTTGTACTCAATTTTCGCGGGCAGTTTGGACATACGATCGAAATAAACGGTTACCTCGTCATTTTCAGGATCAATCAGTTTGACTCTTTCAAGGGTAAAATCCCTTCCTTCTCCCGGTCCGAAGTAGAAGAGCCTGTTGGCGGGATCCTTATAGCGGATTCTAAAAATGAGATCCATGCTGTGCTTCGCCACGTTGTGAAATTCCCTCATTTCTTCCGGTGTCGCGTCCCTTGTTTCTTTCTGTCCTTCCAGAATCCAGCCTTCATTCTTTTCCAGATTAAAGACGGTGATTTCCAACTCTTTCTTTTTATTCCCCAGCTCGTGGCGGCTTTTATCCGGCAGCTTCGTATAGTCCTTGAATTTAATAAGGGGGGATGAATCCCCGTACCGGTTAAATATAAAATAATTGCCGTCGGAAACCATATCCCTGACATTCAAAAATGCCTCGCCGCCCATAGCTTCGATGGCATCCTCAAAAAGGCTCAGGGCCTTGTCTCCGTCCTGGCTTCGAACGGGGGAGGCAAAAGTCACTACGAAACAGCATATCCAGATAAGTTCTCGCATTTTTCTATATCCCGTTTTCAATCAGGCCGATGAATTCATAGCCTAATGACCCGTGGTAAAAATCGACAATTTCCTCCATCGTAATTTTCCCTCATAAAAAGGATATCACATTCCAGCCGACAACATCAGGACAGGTTCCCTCGTTGCCCCGATCCCCTGTGACGGGACACCGGACAGATTCTCAATTCAGCATCGGAGAAACCGTCCAAAGGTGTTGTAGTATGGATTCAGGACAAAGGTGTTATCATTAACGGGCGGTTCGTACTGGTTATTAACTGTAATACTTAGTAATATATTTCCGTAAGATATCGACAAGCCCACGGAAGCGGCAAAAAGATCGAATCCACGCACGGAATAGACAGGGAGCTTGGCGCCTATGACTAAAGAGATGCTTACGACGAAGGAGGTGGCCGAATACCTCAGCATCAATGAAAAGCAGGTATACAGGCTTATTAAGGAGAAAAAAATACCGGCCACAAGGATTACCGGGAAATGGCTTTTCCCGAAAGGATTGATCGACGAGTGGATTATAAACAGCGCGAAGGAAAGCGTTTCCATCCCCGACAAACAAAACTCACAGGACAACCAGGTTGTGATAGCGGGGAGCAACGATCTTGCGCTGGAACTGATGGCTAAAAATGCAACAATTCAGCATCCCCGCTACACATTTTCCATCTCCAATGTCGGAAGCCTTGCGGGCCTGATTGCCCTGCAGAACGGAAACTGCCATATAGCAGCGTCCCACCTCCTGGACCTGGAAACCGGGGAATACAACAGTTCCTTTATTAAAAAACATTTCCCGGAACTGAAAATCATAGCCCTGAACCTTTCACACAGGGAACAGGGATTGATCGTCAAGAAGGGAAATCCCCTCGGCATCAGCTCCCTGAATGATCTCAAAAACAAAAAGGTCACATATATAAACCGGCAGGAAGGATCGGGCACGCGCGTGCTGCTGGACTATCGGCTGAAAGAGAATGGGATCGATCCCGCCGATATTAAAGGCTATCCAAGAATTGCATACACCCACATGGAAGTGGCTCTGGAAATTTTCAGCGGCTCGGCAGACGCCGGACTCGGCATATTTGCCGTGGCGCGCCAGCTGGATCTGGATTTCATACCGCTCACGACCGAACGATTCGACCTGATCATCCCTGCAGATAATTACACGTCCAGGGCGATAAAAACATTGCGCGGCGTGTTGGGATCCGAAGAATTCAAGGCCAATATGACCCAAATGGGCGGCTATGACGCCAAAGATACCGGTAAAATCGTATTTGAAAGCAAATAGTATCTTTGTTTAGAATCTCCCTCCCTCTTCAACCGTCCCAGGATTATGCATACGGCTGCGAGGAGAACACACCGGACAAGGAATCAGGCAATGAAGCGATTCGGACTGTTTCTTCAATTGACGGCTTTCATTTTAATCTTCTCTGCCGGTCTCGCCCCGGCACAGGTTCGGCTGCGGCTGGCGACGACCACATCGGTCCAGGACTCGGGTCTGTTGCCATACCTGATGCCTCATTTTGAAAAACAATGCGGATGCAGGGTAGACGTTATCGCCGTGGGTACGGGGCAGGCACTGAAGCTCGCTGAAAACGGCGACGTGGATATGGTTCTGGTGCACGCTCCGGACCTTGAAAAAAAGTTTGTTTCGGACGGATATGGAATCAACAGAAAGACCTTCATGGTCAACGACTTCGTTATCCTGGGGCCTCAATCCGATCCGGCCCGCATTAAGGGAATGACCGATGCCGCCGAAGCGCTGACCAGGATCCGCGACAGCAAGTCCCCCTTCATTTCCCGGGGAGACAATTCCGGAACATACCAGAAGGAAAAGTCGCTTTGGGCAAAAGCCGGCATAAAACCGTCGGGATCCTGGTACCTGGAAATCGGCCAGGGGATGGGCGCCGTACTGACCATGGCGGGTGAAAAGAACGCCTACACTCTCTGCGACCGCGGCACCTACCTCTCGCGCGCCGATAAGTTGAATCTGCGCGTTCTGGTTGAGGGGGATCCTCTCCTGCTGAACTATTATTCGGCCATACAGGTCAACCAGGCGCGCTACCCGGAAGCCAAATCCGACCTTTCGCGTCGACTGACGGAATGGCTGTGTTCGCCCGCCGGGCAGAGACTGATCGGAGAGTATAGAGTAAACGGCCACCAGCTGTTCAAACCATCCTACGACGGCGGGAAATAGTGCCTTGAACGACCTGGGACAGCCCCTGATTGAAGCCCTCCGAATGATCGTTTCCGCGGACGCGGACATCAGGACAATCGTAGGCGCTTCGCTTCGTTTTTCCCTGAGCAGCACCCTGATCGCCTCCCTGATCGGCATTCCGGCAGGAATAGCCCTGGCGACATCCCGCCTGCGCTTCAAGCGGCTCATCGAAGACCTGCTCAATACACTCCTGGCGGTTCCCACTGTCGTCGTAGGTCTTTTTGTTTATACCCTGCTTACGAGGCAGGGACCGCTGGGAGGGTACCATCTGCTCTTTTCCCCCGCCGCCATCATAATCGGGCAGACGGTGCTGATCATCCCGCTCGTCGCCGCCCTGTCCTGCAGCTCTGTTTCGGTCGTCAATCCGGTTGTCCGGGAAACGGCACTTACTCTGGGTGCCGGAAAGCTGCGCACTACATGGACCGTTGCGGGGGAAGCGCAGGCGGCGCTGCTGGTTGCCTGTATCACCGCCTTCGGCCGCGTCATCGGAGAGATCGGCATATCGCTCATCCTGGGAGGGAACATCCTCGACTATACGCGGACCATCACGACAGCCATCGCCCTCCAAACCAGTAAAGGAGAATTCGCCCTGGGGCTGGCCCTGGGAATCATCCTGCTCTGCGTGGCATTCACCATCAACTTCGTTGTTCGCCGGCTGGGGAGAAAATCCTTATGGGCATAAATCCGGCATACAGCATCCGGAATGTGAGGCATGCATACGACGAGAAAGTCATCCTGGATGTTCCCTGCCTTGACATCCCTGCAGGGCGGACATGTATGTTCACCGGGCCGAACGGTTCCGGCAAAACCACCCTTCTGACCATCCTCGCCCTGCTTCAATCCCCGTCAGGCGGGACAGTCTATCTCAATGGGATTGAATGCCGTCCCGATCCCGACAGGGAACTTCGCCGCATGGTAACCCTGGTGCATCAGAATCCGATACTTTTTTCAACCTCCGTCCGGAACAATCTTGCGTACGGACTGAAAGCGCACGGATGTAACCCCGGGGAAATCGGAAGGCGGATAAAATGGATTGAAAAGGAAATGCAGTTGTCGCCTTTGATCGAAAAACACGCACGCAAACTGTCCGGAGGTGAAACGCAACGGATCGTGCTCGCCCGGGCCCTCGTGCTGGAAACCCCGATACTTCTCCTGGACGAGCCGACCAATTCCCTGGATGATTCGTATCGCCCCGTCCTGATCGACCTGCTGCTCAAGGCCAACCGTGAAAAAGGAACAACTATCATCGCGGCCACGCACGACACAAGTTTCATCGCTTCACTGGGAGGAAAGATGCTTCAGATGGAAAGCGGAAGGATCAGAGAATCCTCCGATTCGTGATTTGCCGGGCCATTTTATGGTCCAGACCCGGCAAATGCCGATGATAACTGAATACATCCACAATACGTTACTTTCGATGAGCCGGGTTGAAACGGCATTAAGGCAGGACGGGAAGCGGCCGGTATTTCCATGGTTCCCGTTCCCCGCCGGTTTTTTAACGGGAAACGGGAAACCTTGAACGATGAACGGTTTTAATATTTGTGGACGCTGTCGACTTCCTCATCAGGCACATCGAAGACCGGCGCGCCCGGAGCGTTGCTCTCCTCGTAAAAGAACCGCGGCAGGCGGTCATCCTTATTGGTAAGCCCCGCCGCTGCATTGAACTTTCTTTCGACCTGGAGAACTGAAGCGCCTAATTCGAGGAGATATTTTTCACCGAGCGTCTCTCCCGTAACAGCCTCCACGCATTTGATCAGATTCTGATCCAGTCCCGGCCCTGCCTCCATAATCGGCATTCCGATCATCATGCACAGGCCCAGGGTATCGACGGCGGCCATCCAGGTCTGCATAAACCGGGATTTGACAGCCTGGCCGGTAGGGGCTACGGGCACATACTGGGGATCATGAGGTCCGGGCAGAACGATTCCGGCCGTATGATCGGCGCCCTGGGGAGAAGTGGCAAACGTAACGCCTGTTCCCTTGAGGATCCTGGGATCGTATCCGGACAGGCACTGCCCTTTTACTTGAGGAACGCGCCGGACGCCTAGCTTATTGCCGGTTACCTTGACGCCGCCGCCGATCATGCGCCCGTT
>CAZPHK010000086.1:0-19569 GCA_964586015.1 uncultured Acidobacteriota bacterium
TCGAATGTGCTCTTTGGCGCCGGCAAACATTTCGGCCATTTCGCCGATCAGTTCCGTTTGAAGCATTTCAAGATGCCGGTCTCCCGCAGGAGTCAAGTGGTAGGTGACGCTTTTAATGGATTTGCGTTTGTATTCCAGAAGGCCGCTGTTGCACAGGTCTTTCATATAATTATTGACCATGGCAACGGAAAGGGAACAACGGTTGGCCAGTTCCGCCTGCGTGATTCGGGCATTCGCCCCAACTTCCCTGAGAATATTCAGTTGATTCAATTTTGGAGACTGAAGATAAAGGCTGTGAAGGTCTTTTGTCTGCATATTGTTTACTCATTCAATGGTTCAAGGGGCCCGACAGTGGGCCAAGATTCTAACCTCACCCGGATTCATCGGCGAAAACAATTGAAAACTTTAGGTTTCTTTGAATAAAGACCCCGCATAAAAGGCGGTGAGTTATCGGTAATTTATTTAATGTTTTAACAGAGACGGAGGGATTATAAAAAGCCGGTCTGAATGGAAGATTACTTCTTTTCTCCGCTTGCAAGGAGGGTTTGAAAATACGGGGGAGATTCTTCCTGGGCCACGATGCTGATCTCAATATGCCTGAAACCGGCATCTTCAAGCCAGCGGTTCAAATCGCTTTCGGCAAAACCAAACCAGCGGTCTCCGTAAAAATCTTGTGCTTTTTCGAAATTGTGCTTGAGCAGATCGAGAATCATTATGCTTCCGCCGCGGCGTAAAATACGGTAAGCGGCTGCAATGGCCGCCGCAGGATTTTCCGCATGATGGAGCGCCTGGCTGAGTATGGCCAGATCCATGCTGTCTTTTTCTATGGGAGGGTTTTCGAGATCTCCGAGTCGGAATTCGAGATTGTTCAATTTATTTTTCTTGGCTTTTGCGGCGCCGAAGGAAACGATTTTTTCCGAATTGTCAACGGCAATTACCTTTTTGCATCGGCGGGCCAGCAATTCGCTCAGCAATCCTTCCCCGGAGCCAAGATCGGCAACAACCAGAGGGGGTAGAATCCTCAGAAGCAGATGGCCGAATCCCTGCCAGGACCTGCCCGGTCCGTAAACCCGGTCGAACCTCCCGGCCACCTGGTTGAAATATACCTGGGCTTGATCGTCTCTCCGCTTAAGAATGCGCTTCAGATTGATTTGATCCGAATCGTAGTCGGGCATTTCGCGGGCGCCCGGAATCGCCAGCTTGACAAAATCCGCTCCAGGTCCCTCCAAATCCGGATTTTTTTTATAATACGTGCGTTTGCCCTCCTTCCGGGACCGCACAAGATCCTGATCCAGAAGCTGGCCGAGATGCGTGGATATTCGCGACTGCCCCATGCCTGTGATTTCCTGCAGTTCGTGTACCGACAATTCGTTCTTTGCCAGAAGGGAAAGAATGCGCAGGCGGGTTGCGTCGGAAATGGTTCGCAGCAATTTCAGGGTCGAAGTCATGAATGGCTCCAGAAAAATATCATGCTTTAAATAAATTCATTGACGAATTGAAAAAATATTATATCATCATATCATGATTTGACGATATGAATAATTTAATTTTATGAAACATTTTGTATCTTCTTCTCACCTGTAACTTTGAGGAAAAGCCTATGACCGCTACAAACGCAGTTCAGTCCCAAAACACTGCCGGGAAAGGAACCGGCAATGAAGAGTTTATAGTCAAAGACATCGGTCTTGCGGAATGGGGGCGCAAGGAAATATTGGTTGCCGAACAGGAAATGCCGGGTCTGATGGCCGTAAGGGAAAAATACGGTCCCCGGAAGCCGCTCTCAGGGGCGCGCATAACCGGTTCCCTGCATATGACGATAGAAACCGCCGTGCTTATTGAAACGCTGATTGAGTTGGGAGCATCCGTTCGATGGGCCAGCTGCAATATTTTCAGCACCCAGGACCAGGCGGCTGCCGCTATCGCCAAGACAGGGGTTCCCGTTTTTGCCTTCAAGGGCGAAACGCTGGAGGATTACTGGAAATTCACGCTGGCCGCGCTTACGCATCCCGGCAACCAAGGACCGGAACTGGTTGTAGACGACGGTGGAGATGCGACTCTGCTTCTTCATAAAGGATATGAAATGGAACAGGGCAGCGATTGGGTGAATTCGCCGAGCGAAAGCCATGAAGAAGAGGTCATTAAGACCCTTCTCAAGAAATGTGCCGAAGAGCGGCCCGGTTGGTTTACAAAGGCGGTAAAAGACTGGAAAGGCGTCAGCGAAGAAACAACGACGGGCGTACACAGGCTGTACCAGATGCTGGAAGCCGGCAAGCTGCTGGTGCCGGCCATCAACGTCAACGATTCGGTGACCAAATCCAAGTTCGACAATCTCTACGGCTGCCGCGAATCCCTGGCGGACGGGCTCAAAAGAGCGCTGGGTGTCATGATCGCCGGCAAAACGGCCGTTGTCTGCGGCTATGGGGATGTCGGCAAAGGATGCGCCCATTCGTTGCGCGGCTTCGGTGCACGCGTCATTGTTACGGAAATCGATCCCATCAATGCGCTGCAGGCGGCCATGGAAGGATTCGAAGTGACCCGGATAGAAGAGACCCTCGGCGAAGGGGATATCTATGTCACTGCTACCGGTAACTGCGAGGTTATCACGGTGGATCACATGCTTAAAATGAAGGACCAGGCCATCGTCTGCAATATCGGCCATTTCGACAACGAGATTCAGGTGGAGAAACTGAACAAGGCCCACGGAGTCCGTAAGGTCAATATCAAACCGCAAGTAGACCGTTACGATCTGCCTGAAGGCCAGAGCATCTATATGCTGGCTGAAGGGCGCCTTGTGAATCTGGGTTGTGCGGAAGGGCATCCGAGCTTCGTAATGTCGAACTCCTTTACGAACCAGTGCCTGGCCCAAATGGATCTCTGGGAGCATCGGGCTGAATACAAACCCGCGGTATACCGCCTGTCGAAAAAACTCGACGAGGAAGTCGCCCGGCTGCATCTGGAAAAACTCGGGGTGAAGCTTACAAGGATGACCCAGAAGCAGGCCGATTACATCGGTTTTCCCGTCGATGGGCCTTACAAGCCGGAGCATTACCGGTATTAAATGATTGAAGATTGAAAATTAAAGATTGAAGATTCAAAGCGGGCTGCCGGTTGTTCTTAGGTTTCGGTGCAACCGGCAGCCGTTTTTATTTTCCGTGAGAAATAGGGTTAGATCCAAGAAGAGCAGGAAGGTCTTTTCCCCTATTTCAGCCGCTGCGTTCGGCGCGCTTTTTTTTGTGTGTTCGATTCGGTCACGGACCGCGACTTCTGCCAACGCAGCGGCTAATTTGCCATATGCTCTTTGGCATGCTTGTAGACTTTTTCAATTCCAATCAGGGTATCGTTATGTAGCGCTTTGTAAAGAATTTCCAATCTGGCTTTAGCTTTGGGAGAATATTGTCCAGCCATCGGTTCAGCCACTGCATAGAAAGCATAGCCTCATCGATCTGGTTTTGTTTGTCAAAGCAAAGCCCGATACCGAAGTAATATCCGCCGGATCTCTCAATTTCCATTGCTTTTTTAAATTCGGGTATAGCATCGGCATTGACCTTTATCTATCAGATCGTTGGCAATCACCTGGTAGCATCCGAGACGTACTTACTGCATCTCCGTCCGCGTCCTGGCATCCGGTTGCCTGGCCGAATCGAGGGATTTCAAAGCAAGCTGCGCGTATTCTGAGGCTTTCTGGAGATTTTGGGCGCTAAAATTGTTTATGACCCCGGACGGTAACGGAGCATGTAATCCTCGTTAAATTCGGGCATTCGGATAAGCCTCTCTTCCCATTCGTCCTGTTTGGCTGGATTTCTTCCCAATGAATAATCGATTTAGAACTTCATAAAATATGTTCCGCAAGCATGATATGCTTGAGGTTTGTTCCTTGGAGGATCCAGTGAATACGAAGAAGATGGCAAAAGAGCGAGAAACGAGGCTTAAAGAACTGGCGAAGCTGATGAATACGCGCCACCGGAATCCTTACCCGGTTTCGGAGCCTTTACTGAGTTGCCTGGATATTGTTTTGACGCCGGAAGAAGTTGATTTTCTCATCCGGATGGGAACGGATCCGTACACTTACGATCAGGCATCCTTCCGAAGTGCCATGCAGGAAGACCGGTTCAAGGATTTTTTTGACGGGATTCTTCGAAAGGGCTATGCCTGGCCGCACGATACGCCGGATGGAAAGCAGTGGTACAAACTTCCCGGTTTCATGCTGGGAGCGTTTGAAGTCTTTCTGGCAGACGGTCAGGAAACTCCGGAAAAGCATGAGTTCGCCCGGCGGCTGGATGCGCTGCTGCAATCTTTCGGCGAAATGAATAAATTTCCCACGAGAAACTTTTTCAACGCCCAGGTAAAAAAATCCCGGCCACAGCAAAGCATACGGATTCCCGGAGGCACGCCTTCAAGCGAAGGAAAGGGGAGAACCATTGCCGTAGGAAAAGCCATCGATGCCGAGCCCGCCAGGGTATATCCCGCCGGAACGGTTGAGGAACTTATAGAAAAACAGGGGGACAATCAGGACATTGCCGCTATCCACTGTTTCTGCAGGCAGTACCACAAAATGGTGGATACTGCGTGCCGTTTCGAACATCCGGCGCAATCCTGCATAGCGATCGGGAGTCTCGCCAGATTCGCGGTTCAATACGGAACAGGTCGATATCTTTCAAAGTCGGAAGCCCTGAAGCTGGTACACGAACTTCAATCCAAAGGCGCTGTCCACCAGGTCTTTCATGAGGATGAAAATATAAACAATCCTGAAATCGCAATCTGCAACTGCTGTTGGGACTGTTGTGGGGTTTTAGGATCGTATAACCGCGGCATAATTCCTCTGAACCTGCATGCTTTTTATGAGGCGCAACTCCCGGACGCATCCCTTTGCAACGGATGCGCGGTGTGCGCCGATTACTGCCCGGTTCAGGCGATAGCGATTGTGGATGATGTATGCCGGATCGACAGTGAAAAATGCATCGGATGCGGCCAGTGTGAACTTCAATGCAGCCAGGATGCTATCCGCATGGTCGAAAACGAACGCACGGTTTTTCTGCCGCTGGTAAAAAAATCGGAAGCCCGTATCCAGTGAGCAACGCGGGTGCGGACCCGATAAATGAACAATTCCCGCGTCTGAATGTTAAAAATGTTTATTACTGCCTGGGAGAAGCGAATTGAATTGGATGAACCGGTTGGCGAACACGGCTGAAAATGAAATTATTCCTGTAATTCAAGAGAAAGGCCCGATGACGGGCGCAAAGCTCGTCGAAAGCACCGGCATTGAAGTCCTGCGCCTCTGGCAGGCCTGCCGAAGATCGAAAGAAATACATCTCGAAACGGTCGGAAATCGATTCCTTCGTCTGGACCGGAATGTCGAAGGATATGCGCGGCTTTCCCCGTCGATCCGGCGTCAATTTCTAACCTATACCTATGTGGGTCTTAAAAACCAGACCGAAGCACTCCATGCCAAGGTCGAGGCATTCATGAGGGAGACGAAGCAAATAAGCCTGGAGAAGCGCGATGTTGCGGAACAGAGCATTATTGCAACCGTGGATATCATGCCGGAAAAGTCCGTAATCCTGGGAAAGGCCTGTTTTATTCTGGCCGGCGATGTTGTTTACGATATGTCCCACACTGTTTCACGGCCCGAGAAAAGCACCGGTGAGATGGTTCGAGGTTCCGACCTGGACATCATTGTTGTTGCCGAAGACGATCTGGATGCCGAAGTCACACGATCCCTGGATAATTATATTCATAAGAGAAAGCACCTCCTGCTCGTGAACGATCGCGAGGAAATCGATTACCTCATCAAATCGATGTCCCGGGTCAGGGAGCAGCTCAAGTTCGATATATTCTCATCCATGGTTGCTTCCAAAATATTGAATGAAGGGCAGTTCCTGTACGGCAATAAGGATGTTTTCCAGAAGGTAAAAAATCTTGTTGAAGAGTACGGGATCCCCGGGAAGCTTAAGAGTCTTGAAGATCAGGCAGTCGAAAACCGGGCGCTGGCCGAAGAACAGCTTCTCAACATCGATGTGGAAAACGAAAGAAGCGAATACCTGAATCTTTTCTTTACCCGTGCCGAAGAAGACGAAATTTACTGACGAATTACCGCGTATGTTTTTTTGGATTTATCTGTTTGAGGCAGGGGCGAACCTTGTGTTCGCCCTCTTCCTTCCCCCAAAATCCTGCGTGTAGGTAAAAGGGCGAACACAAGGTTCGCCCCTACAATTTTCCTTCGCCTTTGTTTATAGGAATCGCGATTCCGATCCCGACACCGATGAGGTCCTTACGAAAGCGATGCGCCGTCCAATTGAAAATTCTCTGAAAATCATCGTGACAGGTATAATGCCGCAAGCCACGGCCAGCAGGAAGCCCGGTCATGATTATCCGATGCATTTTTTGACCGTTTCGGCCAGGGAATGGGCCAGCCGTTCCGTCATCTCTTCCGTCGGCCCTTCGACCATGACCCGGCACATCCTCTGTGTTCCGGAATAGCGAATCAGTACGCGCCCCCGGCGATTTAATTCCGCCTCGGCAGCCCGGATGGAATCCTGCAGCTCTCCCATGGATTCCAGCGGAGGTTTGCTGTTCACCTCAACGTTGATGGTTTTCTGCGGAAACGTTTTCATAATCCGGGACAGCCGGGACAGCGGCTGGTTCCGGCGGCGCATGGCGGCCAGGAGCTGCAGGGCCGAAATTATTCCATCGCCCGATGTGTGGTGGTTCAGAAAGATGATATGGCCGGAGGCTTCCCCCCCGATGATCGCTCCCTTCGATTGCATCATTTCCAGGACATACCGGTCGCCGACGGAAGCGGCCGCATACTCGATGTCCATTTCCTCCAGGGCGAGCCTGAAGCCGAAATTGCTCATTACGGTTGAGACTACAAGATTGTTTTTGAGCTCTCCCCTGTCTTTATACATACGACCGCAGATTGCCAGGACGTGGTCGCCTGTGAGTTCCTCTCCTGATTCGTCCACCGCAATCAGACGGTCTCCATCCCCGTCGAATGCCAATCCGGCATCCGCCCCGATTTCACGCACTTTTGCCGCCAGATCCTGAGTATGCTGGGACCCGCATTTGTCGTTTATGTTTATTCCGTTCGGATTGCAGTGAATGGCCGTTACTTCCGCGCCGAGATCGGAAAAGACCGCTGGAGCGACACGATAGGTGGCGCCGTTTGCACAGTCTAGAACGAGTTTCATTCCTTTAAGGCTGAGGTCTTCCGGATAGGTTTTTTTGCAGAAATCCGCGTAACGTTTCGACGCATCCTCTATTCGATGGACAGATCCGATTTCTCTCCCTGCAGGAAGGGGATCTTCGTGTCGGCCGGAAGTTGCCAGCCGCTCGATTTCATCTTCCTGCGAATCTGGAAGTTTGAATCCGTCCCGGGAAAAAATTTTTATGCCGTTGTCCTCGAAAGGATTGTGAGATGCGGATACGACGATGCCGGCGTCCATTCCAAGGCTGCGGATTAAACAGGCGATTGCGGGGGTGGGCAAAGGGCCGGCAAGGCATACGTCGACACCTATGGAGCAGATGCCTGCGGTCAGAGCGCTTTCCAGCATGCTCCCGCTGAGGCGCGTATCGTTTCCGACAATAATTTTATGGCGCCGGGTGTCGCCGGTTTTACAGACGGATGCCGTCGCTCTTCCTATCCGTAACGCCATTTCAGCTGAGATCGGATACTCATTAGCTACGCCGCGGACGCCATCCGTACCAAATAATCTTCCCATCTCCGGGTCTCCTTGTTTTCAGATCGCTTTAAAGAATACACCGCAAACCGCGGACCGCCGATTGTTTTGTTACCAGGGCGAACACAAGGTTCGCTCCAACGGCCGACCATTTTGTTACGAGGGCGAACACAAGGTTCGCCCCTACAGCGGACTGCCGACGGCCGACTGATATATTGATTCCTTATGAAATATATGACAACGTTTATCCATGACCTGCATCCGCTTTTTGGTTATTGCCTGCTTCGTCGGTTTTTCAGGTTGCGCCACCCTTGTTTCCGACAACAATGCTCTTCACAAAAGCTTTAGGATCGATGCCAAACCGATAATTGCATTTGATAGGGATGATTCCCAACGCCGCATTTTCGGTTCTCTTGAATTCAGGGGCGGATTGGAGCTTTCCTCAGATGATCCGAAATTCGGCGGTTTCAGCGCCCTGCGTTTCCAGGCGGACGGCGAACATTTCCTTGCGCTGTCGGACCGGGCGTACTGGCTGCGCGGGCGAATCGTTTATGATGGAAACAGGCCCACAGGCCTTGCCGATGCCGAAATGGCGCCTGTAATCGGTCCTGACGGTACGCATGCAAGACGTTGGGATACGGAGTCGATCGCGGTCAACGGCAATCGGCTGTATATTGGAGTCGAGGATTTGGACCGGATCCCCTGTTTCCTGTACGATGACGGAAAATTCCCTGTTTTTTTCAACACAGTTCCCTTCCCGCCGGGGGCGGATGCCTTCCCTCGGAACAAAGGCCTGGAGGCAATCGAATTTGTTCCCTCGATTGATCCGCCCGGCGGCGCTCTTCTTGCTTTTTCCGAAGAAGGCCTGGACAAGGACGGCAACCTGAGGGCCTATATAATCGAAGGCGCGAAGTACAGCAGTTTTGCCGTGAAGCGCTCCGAAGATTTGGACATCAGCGATGCGGCGCTGCTGCCGGACGGGGATCTTCTGATCCTTGAGAGAAAATTCGAAATTGTCAATGGCGTAACCATACGCCTCAGGCGGATACCCGTCGGGGAGATAAGGCCGGGTGCGCTGGTGGACGGCCCCGTCGTCTTAAAAGCCGGAATGCGATATGAAATCGACAACATGGAAGCTATGAGCGTGTATCGAGACGCTGAGGGAATAACCGTCCTGACGCTGATGTCTGACGACAATTATTCTATAGTCCAAAGGACCCTGCTTCTGCAATTTGCCTGCAGGAAGTGATGTCTCGTTTCCGCATTGCGGGAAAAGACAGGATGCCCTGACCGTTATTTCTCATCCCACATAGAAGCTGTGAAGTCGACAATAGACTGCAGCCAACCGGATCCGGCCGACCGGACTTCGGGACTGATCCTGGCAACAGCCTCAATATAAGATATATTCCGGTCCATCGCTTCCCATTCCGCCAGAAAAACATCCCGGTCTTTAATACCCGTATTTTCGGGCGGGGTTTTCTTCAACTTTTGTTCCATCTCGGGCCACTGCCGGATAATACCTTCGTGCTGTGTTCGGAGATATTCCGGGAAATCTTCCTGAGCATTCGAGATTTCCAGGGAACGGGACAATTTATCGACCAGTTTCCCCAATTGTTTTATCCGTTCCTGAATCCCTTCTTCAATACGGTTCATAGCTCCGGACCAGCAGGCTTTGGAATAGAGATCCAGTGTCATGTATCGTTTCCGGACCAGCCGATACCAGGTATGAAGCGCAAACAGGTTCCCGATATAAATTAAATTATTGCGGATAATCCTGCGGACGCTTCCGAACAGATCCTGGTCGAAATCCTGAAATCCTCCATCCATGGAGACCGGTGGAACGTAAAGCTTGTTTTCCGGAAGAACGTCCTTCCTGCAGATGGATCCGGCGGCGATGATGGTCCCGTAAGCGATGCGTGCGGGCCCTACCAGGCCTCCCTGTCCTCCGAGAAAAATCGGCGGCTGATCCAGCATAACGCCGCGCGGGACATCTCCAATTAATGAAGCCGTTGCCTTGTCCTGCCTCGGCGTAAAGTTGAAGTGAATATACGAAGAACCGACTTCACTGTGGTTTTTGCGGCTGGTTCCTCCGGCCATCAGGCAGTCGCAGAAATTGATCAGGCTTCCCACCGTTACAAAAGGCAGCAAAATGGTTTGTTTCAGGCCAACTGTATGGGCGCCGCTTGCCTGTTCTTCAAGCAGCGTTCCTCCGCGGATGTGCGCACCGCTGCCCATCTCGGATTCGTTCAGAAAAGTTGCAGAGGAAAAATATCCTCCCTTCAGGGCAACTCCGTGTCCTACCTGGCAGTCTTCCACCGTCGCGGGCGCTTCGGCTCCAATAACGCTGCCCGGACCGATGGTTGTCCGGGTTCCCCGGATTCTTGAGCCTGAATGAACGACGACACCGGGAGCGATATTTTCAAGAGGAATGGAATCATCGATTTCGACCGCTTCCGGGCAGGGAATTACTACGCCGCGATCCGTAAATGATGAAATGTTCATAGCGCCCCGAATCTATCAGAATTAAAAACAGGGACACAATACTTTTTTCCAATCGAATACCGGAAAGGATATTCAATAGAAAAGAAAAAAGTATTGTGTCCCCGTTTTTGATTATAGTTTTTTAATCCGGGCGTCGACGACTTTAACGCCTTTGCCTTCCGGGTATACGATAACGGGATTCAGATCCATCTCGCCGATTTCCGGCAGGTCCTGCGCCATCCGGGAAACCTTGATCAACAGCTTTTCAATGGCGGCAATATCGGAAGGCGCAATGCTTCGACCGCCTTCCAGGAGGGGGAAAGAACGGATTTTTCGGACCATGCGCGCCGCGTCGGCTTCCGACAAAGGCGCCAGGCAGAAAGAAACGTCTTTGAGCATTTCGACATAAACGCCGCCCAGGCCGAACATCATCACCGGACCGATGCCGGCTTCGCGTTTTATCCCGATTATGATTTCGGTTCCAGCCGGACATTGTTCCTGGACGACAAAATTCGCATCCGGGAAACGGGCGGACATATCCGAAAAAGCTTTCTGGAGAGCTTCCGTATCCCCCAGGTTCAGTACGACCCCGCCTTCGTCGCTTTTATGCACGATCTTCTCGCTGTCGACCTTGAGTACGGCCGGGAATTTCATCTCGGGAAGGCTTGCCGAAGCGCGGGCAACAGGCACGGTGCGCGCGGCGGGAATGTCGTAAGCAGCCAGCACATCGAATGCGGCAGCCTGGGAAATGAAACCTGCCTTCGATTTAGACAGGATTTCACCCGCCCGGGCCTTGTCGCCTGCTGCTTGAGCCGGAGGTTCGGCGAGGCGTTTGCGAATTTATCCGTAGCGCACCATGGCTGCAAGAGCGCGGGATGCGCTTTCCGGATAGTTATAGACCGGAATTCCGGCATTCCGGATAATTGCAACCGTGCCGGCCCAGTTCTCGTTGGTCTGAACGCAAACCAGGATCGGTTTCGTCATTTTCCTGGAAGCTTCCGTGATGCTTTTTGCGAGACCTTCGCAGTCCACGAATGGAGGCGTTACCATCGTAATCAGTATCGCATCGACATTCGGTTCTTTATTGAGCAGGTCAAGAGTCAGCGCAAAATGCTCCGGTGTCGCCGTTGCGGCGACATCGACCGGATTTTCAATATAGGCTTCCGGTATCAGTCCGTCGCGCAGTTTCTTTTTGGTCTCGTCGGAAAAATCAGCCAGATTGAGGCCATTGAGCACGCATTCGTCAATGGCGATTATGCCGGGGCCACCGGCATTGGCGACGATGCCGACATTCGGGCCCGAAGGAACCGGCTGGGTGGAAAGGGCGTAACCGGCCGCGATCATCTCCTCGGCGATCTGGAATCTCATGACGCCGGCGCGTTCGAAAACCGCATCCGTAAGAGAGTCCTGCTGGATGAGCGAACCGGTATGGGAGCTGACTGCCGTTGCGGCGGCCTGCGTCCGTCCGGTGCGAATGGCCAGGATGGATTTGTCCCGGGCGATTTTTCGGCACTGCCCGATAAATCCCGGCGTATCTTTCATGCTCTCGATGTGCATCATGATCGTGTGCGTTCCGGGATCGTTTCCGAGGTATTCCAGGATCTCGTTCGTATTCACATCGGACGCGTTCCCGTGAGAGGCGTAAATGCGGAACCCGGAACCCATGTTGCGCAGGTTCAGGTTGATCAACTCCGCAACACCGCCGCTCTGGCCGATAATAGATGCCTTGCCCTGGTTGAGGGGCGTAAAGGTGAAGTTTGCATAAACCGAGACCTCCGGGTCCGAATTCATGATGCCCTGGCAGTTGGGTCCGTAGACGCGGACACCGTGCTTTCGGGCGGCTTCGAGCAGAGCGTCTTCGAGCTTTGCTCCTTCTCCTCCCATTTCACGGAAGCCGGCGGTATGAATAATGACGAACTTGACTCCCTTCCTGCCGCAGTCTTCAACCATTTGCGGGACCAGGACGCTTTTGACGGCGATGCAGCAGATATCGACCGGCCCCGGTACGTCCAGAATGCTCTTGTAAGCCTTGAGTCCGAGGATTTCCGGCTGTTTGGGATTGATCGGGTAGATCTCTCCCTTGAAACCGTAAGTCTTCAGGTTTTTCACAACAATATGACCGATAGACAGGGGATTGTTGGAAGCACCCATAACGGCGACGCCGCGAGGTCGAAACAGGGAATCAAGCATAACGTTATCTCCTCATTTAAGCGATCGCTGGTTTTGGTTCTTCGGATGCAAAGAGGGCTGCCCCGAACGCGCCTGCAAGTTGCGCATTCGGCAGAATATTTACCGGATGCTTCAGGTACCGGGCAAGCATTTCCGCCATGACGGGATTATGGGCTATGACGCCGCCGCTTAAAACGACTTCACCCGAAAGCGGATCCATTTCCAGTATGCGTTTGACCACCGATTCGATAAGACCGGCTACAATGTCGGGCAACTTTTTCCCGACCCTTAAATGAGCCAGGATTTCAGTTTTGGTAAAAACCGTACAGTAGCTTCCCATATGGACCACTTCAGAAGCCTGGCGCGCCATGGAATCGATCCGGTCCAGGGGAATGTCCATTCTCTGGGCGACTTCTTCGAGGAAAGCTCCCGTGCCTGCGGCGCATTTCCGGTTCATCTTGAAGTTTTCCCGGCGGCCCTGTGCGTCGATATGGATAATCTTGTTGTCCTGGCCCCCCACATCGACGACCGTGGTCCGGCGCGGGAAAAAATGAAATACGGCTTTTGAATGGCACGCGATCTCCGTTCGGGAGGCATTGGCGAAGGCGACGTTATGCCGTCCGTATCCGGTGGAGAAAACCTGCGCCAGGTCCTGATGCGTCAGGTTGGAAGAAGCCAGGACCGCATCCATGGATTCCCGTGAACAGGCTTCGAAATCGACGCCCGTTTTACGAACATCGGACGCGAGAAGCTGTTTTCTGGAATTGAGAATAACGCTTTTGGTCGCGGATGCTCCAATATCTACACCGCCGTAAAAATCCTTCTGACTCACTCGTTTTATTTCTCCGCAAGCTGTTCAACAAACGCTTCGATATTCGTGCGGGCCTGTTCTTCCGAATAGCAACGCAGGTCGTTCAGATCGCCGTTTATTACGAGAGTGGGAAGCGAGTGTTTTTTTGAAAGCCGCTCCGGCATGCCGTAACGATTATTCGAATTGTTCGGGCAGGTTTTTGCATCGTGAAAAATCATACCGTCGATCTGGTAATGCCTGATCTGATCCTCAAAATAACGTTCCTTGTAATCTTCATCCCGAACGATAAGAAGTTCGATATATGCCCGCGCCATGCTGTCGAAAGGATCGTCCGGATCCAGTGCGGGGAAAACCCAGCTGCTGCAGTATGTGGATGCCAGAACACAGGTGTTAAGCGAAGAAAACTGGTCGGAAAGATCCCGCAGTTTTCCCCAGATCGGCATGCCTTCCCAGTAAAGGCGGAAACGTTCGTTGTCGACTGCGCCGACACCGTCCGCAACACGCTGCTTCAATTCCGTCAGCAGGAGCTTGTAAAAATCAACCGCGCGCTGTTCGCCGCGCATGACCACTGCGGGGCCCATCTGAATCGTGCCGTCAAAAAACGTCAGGGGGGAGGGCCGGGCAGACGCGATTTCCAGCACCTCCTTCCAAAGATCGGTACACTGACGCGACAGTCCTACGACTCTCTTCAATTCGTCCATGTCCAGCTTTTTGCCCGTAATCTCCTCCAGTTTTGGCACGAGGGCCTTGAATTGGGCTGAAATGGAGTCAACATGCGCCTTGGTGATATTTCCGATACCGCGGTGTGTTTGAACGCCGATGACGGGTACGTTGAACTCCCGCCCGTAATAATTGAACCAGTCCTGAACGTCGCGGCATTGATTCGTATTGAAAACCAGGGCATCCGGTCTCGGCGGACCTTCAATGCCCGGATACGCTTTGCTCAGGGGGCTTTTTCCCTGGATGTAGGAACCGACGTCTGCGGTCAGATAGGAGCAGATATCGGGGGAGTAGCCGATAGCGTTGGCTGTAGGAATCAGATCGGTAGCCATACGGGTGGCGCCCAGCATGGCGCCGTGATTTTCCGGAAAGAAGACCAGAAATCCGGCGGCGCGCAGCAGTTCCGCCGGTCCGACGCTGGTGCACCAGGCGATCTTGCGGCTTTTGGTTTTTGCCGCTTCGTCCATTTCCCGGAAATGCTGCTCCATAATTTCTTTCATCTGCTTGGTTGCCTGTATTTTTTTAAATCCTGATGCTTTTTTTTCCACTTCACTGACTCCCATTTACTTAAATTATGTACCTTTCAGGAACCATATAGCCCGCACACACGATTAGCGGCGGGGCCCATGGGCTTCACGAAAGCTCTCAGTATACCGAAGAATTACATGTATTGACCAGCATGAGTCCACTACGGGGTCTCCCGATCGCATAGCACATTACCAAGATTGCGGCTTCCTGTACAGATGAAATCTGATTCCGGCTGATGGAATTCCTCCTCAAAAATAGCCGCAGGAGGATTGAAACCCATTTTTTCTTTAACGTTTTCTCTGCTGTAAAAACCACTTACACTTACATTGCGATCGGATTTTTATATAATGTATACAAATTGGAGAAAGAAGGGATCTATGGACTATTTCCTGAACTACAGCGGTGACAAGCTATATTTTAAGGTTCCCGACGAGTGGAAGGTTCTGGGTTCGAGCGATTGCGCAAAAGCCCCGGTCGTTGAAGACGTTGTTAGAGAAATTGAACGCGCTCTCGACAACCCTCTCGGAATGCCCCCACTGGAGGCTTATGCCCGTGCGGGGATGAAAGTGGCCGTGCTTTTCGATGATGCGCAGAGAGCCACGCCGGCAAACCTGGCAATCCCGGCGGTACTGAACCGACTTAATAAGGCAGGCATAGATGATGAACGCATCCATGCCATTTGTGCCAGAGGGACGCATCCAAGGCCTACAGACGAGCAGATTGAGAAAAAAGTGGGCGAAGAAGTCCTGAAACGCCTCCGCGGCCGCATTTCGATCCACGAAGCGCAGTCGGGGGACAATGTTCTTGTCGGCCGTACACATTGGGGAACGGCGGTGGAAATCAATCGGCAGGTAATGGAATCCGATCTGGTCATCGGGATTGGAACCTGTATCCCCCATCCCTATTCCGGGTACGGCGGCGGTTGTAAGATTATCATGCCCGGAGTGTGTTCCTACGACACGATAAGCGCGCACCATTACAACTGGCTTCGGAATAAACAAAGCCAACTCAATAAGTTGGAAGGGAATCCCTGGTTCGAAGAGAGTGTTGAAATCGCCCGGCTGGCCGGGCTTACCTATAAGCTCGATTTTCTTCTGAATGAAACCAACCAGGTGATCGGGGCTTTTTTCGGGGATCCGGTTGAAGCGCACCGGCAGGGAGCCGATCATGCAACATCCCTTTATCTTGTAAACCTGCCCAAACAGGCGGATGTCGTCATTACAAGCGCCTCGCCGCTGGAAATCGGCGTTCAGGCAACGAAAGCTCTTCTTAATGCCCGTCTGGCCGTTCGAGCCGGAGGCACAATCATCTGGGTTGCCGCCCAGAAGCAGGCAGGCCCTCTGATGTCCCTGATCGACCAGATGGCTGCAGCCAAAAGCGCGAACGAGTATCATCAAAGGCTGCTTCGAGGAGATATCCCCGAGAGCATCCGGCCCTTCGGCATTTCCTTCTTTATGCTGGGCGTTCCGTTTAAGGAATTATCGGAAAAATACCGGGTGATCCATGTCACCGAAGGATTGACGAAAGAACAGGTAACTCAGATGGATTTCGAGTATGCGGCAACAATCGAGGAAGCCATACAGATGGCACAGGCGCAGATGCCGCAAGCGGACCTGACCATCCTGCCGTCGGGAGGAACTATTATTCCGACAATAAAATAATGCCGTTGCACGTTCAAAAATAAAGCATCGTTGCACGTTGGCACGTGAAACGTTGCAAGTTAAAAGAAAAAGCATCGTTGGAACGTTAAAACAACAGGCATTCGGAAAGCCGTCCTAACGTTTAACGATGCTTTATTTTTGAACGTTCAACGTTCAACGTGTAACGTGCAACTGTTTCTTAGAGTATCGCCCCGGCTTCTCTCAATTTCTGAACTTCTTCCTTGCTGTAGCCGATTTCAAGAAGCAGCTCGTCGGTATGCTGGCCGAGTTTGGGGGCTTCTCTTCTCCATGAAGCCGGCGTATCGCTGAAATCCCAGGGGAATCCGACCTGCCTCATTCGGCCCGCTTCGGAGTGATCGGCGTCTATGAAGTAATTGTTGGCCAATGCCTGGGGATCCTTGCAGACTTCGCTGAGTCTTTGAACAGGCGTTGCGATACAACGCTCTTTCTCGAGAATCTCCAGCCATTCATCCCGCGTTTTCGTTGCAAAACGCTCATCCAGGATCTTGACCAGCTCGGCGGCGTTTTTGCCGCGAGACTCGATGCTGTTGAACCTTTCATCATTTTCCAGATTTTCGATTCCCAGTGCTTTGCAGAAAATCGGCCAGTATCGGTCCGGCTGCAGATGCGCGACGGCAAGCCACTTGTCGTCGCTGCATTTATAATGATTGTACATGGGATTGCCGGCAGTGGCTCGGGTTTCTCTCGGGAACTCCTGCCCCAGCATTGCCGAAGCATCCATCATAAGGCCGGCCAGACTGATGATGCTGCCCATCAGAGAGGTGTCGACCAGCTGCCCTTTCCCGGTCTTTTCCCTGGCGAAAAGGGCCGCCGTGACCGCCCATGCCAGAGTGAGACCGCCCATTTCATCTCCCATTCCCGGCAAAAACTGAGCCGGCGGGCTGCCTTTTTCTCCGGCGCACATCATGAATCCGGACCGGGCGATCCCGGTATAATCGAAAGAAAGCGCCCGGGCGTCCGGCCCCTTTCTTCCCCATCCTGAACCGTGTGCATAGATCAGGCGCGGATTTCTGCTCATCAGATCGTTCGGTCCCAGGCCGATTTTGGACGGAGCATCGATGCTCATGTTGGTCAGGAAGACGTCGGCGGTGTCGATGAGTTTCATGAAGATATCTATTCCCTGCGGATCTTTCAGGTTCAGCGCGACGCTGCGTTTGTTGCGGTTGTTGCTTTCAAAATAGAAGTTGTGCCCCTTCAGGCCGGTCTGTGCGCCTATCACTCTCATAAAACCGCGGCCCGGATCGCCTTCCTTCGGCTCAACCTTGATAACGTCGGCGCCAAGGTCTCCCAGCTTTGTTCCCGCAATCGGCCCCTGTTGAAACATGGTAATTTCTATTACCCGAACACCTGTTAAAGGTCCAGACATCGGACTCCTCCTTAATTACATTTGAAGATTAAAATCATCTGTCGGATCTACCCATACGACCTGCCTTCTCGTAAATGGCGGGCCGTGCTTCTTCCATCATTTCGCGAACGGCTTCATAGCGAATGGTGCGCTGTTCAAACGAGCGCTTTTCCAGGGCCCCCAGAAACCGTTTTTCAAATTCTTTGAAATAGGAACCATAAATGTGATAGCTGTCGGCCATGTGGCAATAGCGCCCCAGGCAAACCGGTTGGCCCGAAATTTCGGAAATTCGTTGCGCCATTTTTTCCTGAAGGCGAACCAGGGCGTAAATATTCATGAATGCCGCTTTATAGGCATCGTTGGAACGGAAACGGGCATTCAGGCTGAATATCTTTTTGCCGTCTTCTTCGGTAATTCGGCCCCAAAGGCTCTGAAGACAGGGTGGGTCGAAACAATCGTTATCCTCCCAGGCTTTCCAGGTGACGGCCTGGGCCCGCCGGGTATACGGTACATCCGCCAGCTTGCGGCACATAGTTTCGATCTGATCGAGCGGGTCCCGACCGGGTACGTCGTAGGAAGACATCCGGCGATGGTATGTGTATTCCCAACGGGTATCGGTGGGATCGTCGGGATTTCGGATCAGGTGATCCTTGATTCCCTCGCATACTTCCATGACATATTCTTCAAGCTGCTGGGGTCCGCCGGGAAAGTCCTTATGAATCATCGGCTCCTTAACAGGATTCGTGATGGTCAGAATCATTGTGGAATCCTTGCTGGGCGGATCGTCTTTCCTGTCGTACTGTGTTCGGATATTGCAGCCGTTTCGGTTCAGTTCTATCAGAGACTCCTCCCAGCCGCGCGCGATGCAGTCAGCCTCTACGTGTAAAACAGGTATACCGCTCATTCATTGCTCCAATAAAAGAATGAGTCTATATAGCATGGTAACGATTGATGACAAAGAGAAATACGGGCAAATCATTTTTGATCCGGATTTCCCAGACATGATAGACTCGAAAGGAATAAAAGGAGATGGGAGCGAATGATGGATTTGTCTCAATTAAAAGATGCGATTATCGAAGGGAATGACAGGCTGGCGCTTGAAATTGCACAGGAAGCGTTGCAGCAGGAAGCCGATCCGGCCGAGCTGATTAATAAATGGATGATACCGGCCATGGATGAAGTGGGCAGGCGTTTCGAAGCTCAGGAGTTCTTTTTTCCCGAAATGCTTCTGGCCGCCCGGGCCATGAAGCTGGCGCTGGAGCCTCTTAAGCCGTTGCTGGCTGCAAGCGGAGTCGAACCAACGGGTCGTATTGTAATCGGAACCGTAAAAGGGGATCTGCACGATATCGGCAAAAATATGGTCGGGTATATGCTTGAGGGCGCAGGATTTGAAATACACGATATCGGAATTGATGTTCCGGCCGAGAAATTTATTGAAGCCGTTAATAACTACAAGGCCGATATTCTTGCCGTTTCCGCGCTGCTGACGACGACCATGCCGGAGATGCAGGGTATCCTGGAAATGCTGGAACAGAAGGATATTCGCCAAAAGGTAAAAGTTATTGTTGGAGGCGCCCCTGTTACCCAAAAATTTGCCGATGAAATAGGGGCGGACGGATTTGGGGAAAATGCCGGATCGGCTGTTTCTGTTGCCCGCTCCCTTATGGGTAAAAGCAGTTAAGGAGACCAGTGGCTGAATACAAGGTAAAACCAAAATCCCGGGGCACGGAAATTGTCCGCACCACGGTCTGGTCGGCAGGGCCGGGATGCCATGGGACGTGCGGCGTACTGGCCCATATCCATAAGGGTAAACTTGTAAAAATAGAGGGAGACCCCGATCACCCGTGGAACCAGGGACGGCTTTGCGCACGCTGCCTGGCTATGACCCAGTATGCCTATCATCCGGACCGGCTGACCCGGCCGCTCAAAAGAAGGGGTGAAAGGGGCGAAGGGAAATGGGAGGAAATTTCCTGGAACGATGCATACGACCTGATTGAAAAAAGAATGGGTAAAATCAGGGCGGAATACGGTGCGGAAAGCGTTGTATTCAGCATGGGAACCGGCCGCGATATCAGTTCCTGGCTGTGCATGCTTGCCTATGCCTACGGAAGCCCCAACGTCATGTTCGCCATGAGCGGGAACGCCTGTTACAGCCCC